>JAVWBB010000137.1:0-1046 GCA_036649735.1 Bacilli bacterium | reverse complement strand
TGTTTGGTTGGATAGGTGATTTAATAAAAATATCTATAGGAACATTTACTGATGGCGCTGGAGCACCTTTAAGAAAATAAGTCTTGTTTTCTAAATATTTAAATTATTTGCACTTTTACAAAATCTAAATATAATTAAAGGAGAAATAAGAAATGAAATTTTACGAGAAAAAATGGTTTATTATATTGATGATGTTTTTAGTTCCACCGTATGCTATTTACTTATTATGGAAGAAGACCCAGTGGGAAAAAAGTATTAAAATAGTTTTAACAATAGTTTTGTCTTTTTTTACACTAATATTTATTAATGGATTTTTTGATCAGTCTAATAGTAAAGAAAGTTTAGGATCTAATAAAAAAGAAATTTTACAAAAAGAAATAACTGTTTTAGATTTTTCGAATATGCCTGTTGAAGATATAGAAGCTTGGAGTGAAAAAAATAAGATAAAACTTTATACTAAAAAAATTTATTCAAACGACGTAGAAAAAGGAGCTTTTATTAGTCAAAGTATAAATAATAATAAAAAAATACATGAGGGAACAATACTAACAGTAATATATTCTTTGGGTAAAGAACCTAAAATAGAATATAAAAATGCTTTAAAAAAAGCAGAAAATTATGCAAGTATTATGAATATGTCTAAAAAAGCTATTTATGATCAATTAATTTCACCATATGGGGAAAAGTTTCCAGAAGATGCGGCACAATATGCAATGGATAATATTGTGGCTAAATGGAATGAGAATGCACTTGCTAAGGCAAAGATATATCAAACAACGATGAGTATGTCAAAGAGTGCTATTTATGATCAGCTGGTTTCACAGTATGGAGAAAAATTTACTAATGAAGAAGCACAATATGCAATAAATAATTTAGAATAAAAAGTTTAAATTGTTAAATAAAAAATAAAAAATTTTCAAGAAAAAAAGCGATTAAATTGCTTTTTTATATGATACAATATTTTGATTGTCATCTTTCATTGTTAACCGTATTTTAATTAAATGATAAACAAAAATTAAAAAACTAAAACTAAAACGTTTGCAATT
>JAVWBB010000136.1:0-1079 GCA_036649735.1 Bacilli bacterium | reverse complement strand
TAAAAAAATAACAAAATAAATTTTGTTATGCGCACCCTGTGGGTGCCTTTTCTTTTTTTAAATAAAGTATTATAATTATAATAGTGATGTATGATGAAACATATTAATATTAATTCTTTTAATATTTGGGCTAAAGATCATATCTTGGATGAAAATAAATTTGATAGTGACGGCTTTATTATTATGGAAAACAATTATAATTATAAGTCTACTGGAATTATTTCTAAAATCTTCGAAGATAATTGGGATATTTATTATCAACAATATAAAACTGTCATTAATAATAAAAGATCTAATGCTTGTAAAGAAGTTAAAAAGATTATGGATTGTTCTAACCATAATCTTGGTGCTTCTGTTTATCTTTGTCCTAATGATGATGAAGTGTTTTTTTGTCACCATACTTGTAAAAGTAAATTATGTTCTTCCTGTGGTATTAAATCTCAAAAGATTAAAACAGAAAATATTCTACAAAAATGTATTTATTGTAAGCATAGACATATTACTTTTACTATTCCTAATGATTTAACTATGTATTTTTTTAATGATTTAACTTCCAACAACATTCTTTTTGATTCTGTTTCTGACACTATTTATTCCGTCGTTAACGGGAAAATTCCTAAAAGGAAAATTAGAAAATATTTATTTAAATATATGCCTGGTTTTTTTTCTTTCCTACATACTTTTGGTAGATCTCTTAATTTTAATCCTCATATACATGTTATTATCGCTGAAAATGTTTTAACTAGAAATAAATTATTTAAGAAGTTTAATTATTTCAATTATGATGCTTTATCTAAAAGATTTATGAAAATCCTTTTAGATAAAATGGAAAAATATTTTGGTAAAAAGAAATTTAGGCAAACAAAAAATAAAATGTATTTCAAATATCCTAATGGTTTTTATGTTAATAGTAAATTAGAAGATGATGGCTTTAAATTTAAATCTATTGAAGATTTGATTAAATATGTTACTCGTTATTGTTCTAGACCTGTTATTGCTGAATCACGAATTATTCATTATGATGGTTCAAATGTAACCTGGTATTATTCTGACCACACGCATGAAGAATATCACGAAAT
>JAVWBB010000135.1:0-1109 GCA_036649735.1 Bacilli bacterium | reverse complement strand
TCACTCCTTTTAGGAAATAGTATAGCATTTAATTTGTTATTGTCAATATTTTTAAGTTACTACTCACAGTCGAATTTTACCAGGATCATAGTTAAAAGCGTGACTTTTTTAATAATATATAGACACCCTTATAAATACTGGATTTTGTACGCTTTTTTGAAGCCGTTAGAAATAAATAATATTAAACTATATTATGAGTGTTTATGAGATGCTGTTGTTTTCATTTATTATCTTTAAAATATTTATATAAAAATAATTAAAAAAGATGCAATTTTTATAATTGCATCTTTTTAGTGTTTTAATTTTGAAAATTGTCTTAAAGCAATTTTGAAAATTGAGGACTTTTTTGGTGCTAATAAGTAAAATTGGCGATTTGCAAAGTAATTTAAAGTAGGCTATAGTACTCGTACCCATCTAGAAAGGAGGTGAAAAAATGAATGAAATATATGAAGAGAAAATCAATGATTTAAAGTTTATTAATTTTTCAACAGACTTTATGTTTAAAACTATTTTAACTAGTAGAAGAGGAAGAAAGTTTTTAAAAGCTTTGCTAGAAAACATTTTACATATTAAAATAGATAGTGAAATTATTATTAAAAATAATGAATTAAATAAAAGGTTTAAAAATGAGAAAAGTAAACGAACTGATATTTTAGTTGAAGTAAATAATTACTCTATAAACTTAGAAATGAACAGTGAATATTCTCACCAATTAGCTAATAAAAATGGAACGTATTTAAGTTATTTACATAGTATTAGATATAAACCTGGTGAATCATATCAAAATGATAAAATAGTATTTCAAATTAACTTTGATTTATATGATTATTTTAATAAAAATCAATTAGTTTATGAATGTAAATTAATGGATACAAGTTATTATTTAGTTGAAGATATCTCTTATGTCAAATATCATATTAATGTTGCATATTTTAAAGATAAATCTTATAATGTATCTGAGTTAAATAAGTTAGAGAGATTGGTTGGAATCATTGGCTCTAGCTCATTTAAAGAAATAGATGAATTATCATTAGGAGATAGAGTAATGGAAGAAACAGTATCGTTTATGAAGGGTATTACGAGCGAAGAGTGGGCACAAGGAATATATA
>JAVWBB010000134.1:0-1112 GCA_036649735.1 Bacilli bacterium | reverse complement strand
GGTGGTGAAGGTGCTGAAGTTGTATATGCACTTAGAGATACAAACAAATTGGCTAAAACGGTATTAGAAGAAATAGGTAAAGAAGGGCAATTGATGAGAAAATATTATCAAAGAAGATTGCCTACTAATCCGCCAAAAGATTATTATTTTATTCAAAGAGAAACAGGTAAAGTTAGACCACTATTAATTGAATATGGATTTATTGATGACGTTAAAGACCAAAAGAAATTAGATGATAATATTTTAAAATATGCCGAAGCTGTTGTAAGAGCAGTAGCAATGGCTTATGAAGTTCCATATACTAATCCAATAGGTACACCAACCAATGTTTACGTAGTTCAAAAAGGTGATAGCTTATATTCAATTGCTATAAAATATAATGTGGCATTAAATGAATTAAAAGCAGCAAATAATTTGACTAGCAACATATTACAAGTTGGACAATCACTTAAAATACCTAAAACTACGCCAACTCCACCAACAAATAAAGAATATTTTGTATATACCGTTAAATCTGGTGATAACTTATATAATATAGCTAGTAAAAATAACGTAAGAGTAGATGATATAATTAGATTAAATCAATTAGCTAATACTAATTTGTATATTAATCAACAATTATTGATACCAATTATCAATCAACCAGATAATGAGAATTATTACATTGTTAAAAGTGGTGATAGTTTATACTCAATTGCCTTAAAATTAGATACAACAGTAGATGAATTAATTAAAACAAATAACTTAGCTAATACAATTTTAAAAATAAATCAAAAATTATTAATTCCAGGTAAAACACCATCCATACCAAAACCACCATTAACTGGTGAAATAGAATATATTGTTGCAAAAGGTGATAGTTTATATTCAATTGCTAAAAAATATAATATTACAGCCGATGAATTAAAAAATTATAACAAATTAAATACTAGTTTATTACGTATTGGACAGAAATTGCTAATTCCTAAAACAGAGAATTATATTACTTATTATGTTAAACTTAATGATAATTTATATGATTTAGCTATTAAATACAATACAACTGTTGATGAAATAAAAAAACTAAATAATTTACAAAGCAATTTATTAAATATAGACCAATTATTAATATT
>JAVWBB010000133.1:0-1123 GCA_036649735.1 Bacilli bacterium | reverse complement strand
TTTTTAAATATGAGAAGGAGAAATAATATATGAAAAATGAAAATAGTAAGCAAATTATTTTATCGGTAATTGGAGTATTTAGTTTAATATTACTTGTAATAGGAGTATCATTTGCTTTCTTTAATTATGCAGGAGAAGGAACAACCGCTAATGTAATAACAGCAGGGACAATTACATTTAGTTATTCTGATGCAACTGCTAAAGGTAATGGAATAAATTTAACTAATGAAATGCCAAGAAGTGATGCTGATGGTATGGCATTAATAGGAGATAATAATATCTTTAATTTTACTATTTTAGCTAATACTAAAGTAGCAGCAGTTAATTATGAAATAGTAGCTACAAAGTTAGATAAATCAACATTAGCAGAAGATAAAGTTAAAATATATTTAACTGATGTAACACTAGGAAAAGATGCCCCAGTTGGTAAAACATATGTTGATAATAAAGTTGTAAAATATAATACTTTAAAAGAAACATTATTAGATAAAAGAATAGGAAAAACTTTATTTGATGAAGTAATACTAAAAGGAATAGAAAGTTATAAAAGAGATTTTCGTTTAAGAATGTGGTTAAGTGAAGATGTAGATATGTCACTTCCTGAAAATCATAATAAAGTATTTAGTGTTAAAATAAATGTTTATGCTAATTTAGGAATAAAGAATAAACCAATAATTAAATTAAATGGTAATAATCCAACTAATATATCAGTTGGAAAAACATATACAGAATTAGGAGCAACTGCAAAAGATTGGAAAGAGACATCTTTAACCCCAACCATAACAGGAACAGTAAATACAAATACAGTGGGAGAATATACTATTACATATAAAGTAATAGATAGTTTAGAATCAGAAACAACAATGACAAGAACAGTTTTTGTAAGAGATATACCAAGTATTACTTTAAAAGGAAGTAACGAAATAAACATACCTTTAAATGCTACTTATAAAGATGAAGGAGTAATAGGAAAAGATTGGGATAATAAACCATTAAGTTCTACAACAACAGGAAATGTAGATACAACAAAAGTAGGAACATATACACTAACATATACTGTAACAGATAGTCTAGGAGGAGTTAATTCAATTACTAGAACAGTAAATGTAAGAAATTTACCAAC
>JAVWBB010000132.1:0-1129 GCA_036649735.1 Bacilli bacterium | reverse complement strand
TTAGGGATTATTAAGGAGAGGGTTGTTAATAATATACATGAGGCTATTACTGTTATTAATTTATTATTATTTTTTTTGAAATAAAAAACAATAATAATTAATAGTGCTACTGGTATCCCTAACCATGTGCCTCGACTACCGTGAAGAATAATTAGATATAAATTTATTAATGAAAGAATAACAAATATAAAAGAGGTTGTGTTTTTTTTCCTCATGTTTAAAGTTAATGCAATAATAGATAGTGATGCTATTGAACCATCATATAATATTATTGCTTCAAATTTTCTTGCTAGAAAACCTCTGTTAAGCTCGTAGAAGTAGTTTATGTATGCATTGAAAAATACTGAGACTATAATGGTGAAGTTAATAATTTTTACGTAAGTTATTCTTATGTTTTTTATTGAATATAATGCTGTGGGTAAGAGTAGTAATGGTAATGCATATAAATAATGATTTACCATTTCAGGCGCAATGTTTTTGTTGAAATGAGGGTCGGTCGAAATTTGGTCTTTGAAAAGAAGATAGTCAAGACAATATATTAGTATAAATGGCGGTACTATGAAGGCAAATAAATACCAATCGAATTTAATTTTTCTTTGGATTGATAAAATTAAGAATAAAAATATTAATATAATATTTAAACCCCAATTTATACCATCATCAATAATTAAGTTAATATAAAATATTAAAAAAAACAAAGAAATGGAAAGTTCAATGAGTTTGTCTTGTATGCGATTGTAAAACATAATCAAATCAAAAATGACGCAATTATAATTATAACGAGATGAGGATACAATAATTTAAGCAAAATTTTTAAAATGGTTGATTGCTTTAATTGAAATGTTATATTATAACAATATTCAAAAATTGTACGCTTGAGTGAGTTCCATGGCTTTCCATAAAAATTTGATAACGCTCTCTATTTTGGCGGTGGTCGCACCTGCCGTTTTTGCAGATGACACAACAACACAACAACTTGAAACGTTGACCAGCCAAGCACATCCACTCGTTCAGACCGCTGCTGATTTTGCAGTCGCCGATCAGGTCATCGAGCAAAAAAGTTTAAAAGAACGCGCACCGACCATTGGGGATGCTTTGGCCGATGAGCTAGGCGTATATTCAAATCAAT
>JAVWBB010000131.1:0-1137 GCA_036649735.1 Bacilli bacterium | reverse complement strand
AATATTTCTTTACCATTTTCAACTACTTTTCCCGCTTTATATCAACGAGCAACTCCTTTTCAATCATTTCCTTAGGGATTTAACCAATATTTCATTTTTATATTTTAACATCATCAACAAATATTTTTATATAATGTTTATTTCTTTTAACTATATTATACTTCATTTATACTTATTAATTATAAAATTAATAGACAAGTTAATGTCAACATTACTTTCTTCAAACTTAACTTTTTATTATTATTCTTTTTTATATAGATGTATTTCATAGTTTATAATCAATTGATAAATTATTATCAAAATTAATTGGATAATGACTTTAATAACTAGATTCATAATATAAGGAGTATGAAATAGTATGTATTTCAGTGATGACATTAATATTCTTGATTATTAAAGTTGATTTTTTATATACATTATATGCTACATTTTTATTGTAAGTTTCATAACAATCGGACTAATAACAAAATTGATAAAGTAAAATGAGGAAGTATATTATGTTATTAATGTCATTCAATTCTCTATATACATATATACTTATTCATTTTCACTTATTTTCATCAAAATGTTGACATATCTTAAAAACATACTTTTCAAAATCATTTTTACAAACTTTTGCTCTAATTCCTATTTCATTCATATTATTGATCTATTATATATTGATTTATAACAAAACTAACAATAAGTGATCTACATGCTACTTGAAAACTTTGTCTCCAAATGACATAAAATTATAGATTTAATATTATTATAGATTGTTAATTATAAATATAACAAAATAACAAAATATTGTATTGTCATATTTGAAATTTTAACAAAGACAGATATAAAGATATTGTTAAAATTAGTATTATTTTAAAATGATAAAATGACGAATATCTGAGCCAATACTGCTCCAAATCCTTAGCTTTTTATTTCATTTGATAGATCGTTTCAAAATATTAAGATCCAAACGTCTCGCCGCCGCTGCAGCACTCCCATACAACTTCTATGCGAACAAGATAAAACAGCCCGCCCGCAGGGCGGACTATTTTATCTGTACGCCTAGAACTCGTTTGGGATAGTCCATCAAGCTCCACTCCGTATTGTTGAGCAGGGCTACGCCCTGATCAACAATATCTACGTTACAGTCCATCA
>JAVWBB010000130.1:0-1206 GCA_036649735.1 Bacilli bacterium | reverse complement strand
GTGAGGGCTATTTCCTATAACGAATACTAATTTTAGTATTTATTAAACCGATTATGAGCTCATATGGCACATAATCTAGAGTTTATTTAAATTTTGTCCCATGCATCTTTAATTGCATGTTTTGCTTGTTCCCACTTTAAGCGGGATTCTGCTTTGAGTTCTTGCCATTTAACCTTCAAGTCATTCTCTGACTCTTCAAATTGGGCATTCTCACCACGTTCATTTCGTGCCTGTTGCCCAAGTTCATAAGCTGAACGCAGATCACGGTCATAGTCTACATCTGGTAATTCGTATTGGATCTCGCCATAGTAAGGACGATTCGTATAATTTGTACGCCAATCATGCTTGATAGTCTGCTCATCTTGATGGTGATTAGTATTCATTTTAATCTCCGGGTTCATAAAACTAAGAGCTTAAGAATTTTAAAGAGAGGTAAATTAATAAGTAGTTAGCCAATTATGTTTAATAACTTATTAATTTGAAGTTTGGATGGGATAGAGAAGTATTGAAATCTATCTGTTTGGCTGACGTTGATAGCCATTCTGCTGATTGTGTGGACGCTGAATATCGCTCTGAATATCATTTTGCTGATTGTGTTGGCGCTGAATGTCGCTCTGAATATCGTTTTGCCGATTGTGTTGGCGCTGAATGTCATTCTGCTGTTTCTGGTTTAGATTGTTCATTTTACTGGACCTTATGTTATTAAAAATAACCTACTCAGTTTCTCAGTAGATATAATAGTAATAACATATAAAATTGATATTGAAATTTATTAGGTGTTACATTTTATTTATTCAGTTATTGAATTTATATTTTTGGAATAGTTGTTACTGATGTTTAAAGGAAAATATAAATATAATATTAACAAATAAATAAAATTAATGATGATTGATAATCAGAAGTGTTTTCATATTTTAGTGAGTTATGTTTTAACTTAATGATTTACATTTTGTATTCGAAATTTAGAGACTAGGGTTAAATATTTTCTTAATTTTGTGTTCTAGTTCAATATTTATTTGCTCTAATTTAGGTGCGTATTTAACTAAGTTACTAATAAATAATTATATTTTATTGTTGTAAATTGGATGATTTTTTAGAATAGCACCCAAATAAATAGATATGAAATAAACATTGATCTGGTGCTTTATAAACATGAGATGGTTAGTTTTTTGAAAAAAATTAAATATTTTTTCACTAATTTTAATT
>JAVWBB010000129.1:0-1269 GCA_036649735.1 Bacilli bacterium | reverse complement strand
ATGATGAAGGTGAAGAAATAGTCTACTCACTCTAAGAGATTAGGTGCTTAGAATAAACTAAGGTTTACAATGTAGCGATTGTAAATAAATATAAGGAGTACAATAAAGGTTGGATGGTCGGTTCAGCACAACGTGAGAAACAACATTCTCCGTATGTACAGAAATGTGCATAGGACACAGATTTAATTGCAGGTAATTCCTAAAGCTCTACACTACAAATATCACGAAAGTAGATATTGAAAGTACGAAAGTAGAAAAAACGTAGAGATTCTAATATGGTTAAATCCTAAGTTAGATGGTTATAAAATATAATTAAAATGGATGTTCATGCAGGTAAGATTCTAAGTTAAATTATTTAAAAGTTAAGTAAGTTAAGTTGACATATAATAAAAATATAAGTATAATATAAATATATGATATTGGAGGTGTAGAAATGGCTAAAAAATTAAATTACGATGATATTAAATATATGATTGAAAAAAGCGGTTCAAAACTATCAAGTTGCAATTATGTTAATTCAAAAGAAAAATTAAGAATTAAATGTTCATGTGGAATAGAATTCGAAAAAACATTTAAAGTGATGAATAGAAGTAAAAAATTCAAATGTAATGATTGTATAAGAAAAGAACTCAATGAAAATCTCATGCTTGATTTTGAAGAAGTAAAACACAGATTGAATGAAAAAGGTTTAACTATATTAAATGATGAATCTCTTTATAATGGTGTTAATTGTAAATATAAATATAGATGCAACAAAGGTCATGTATTTGAAAGCTTATTAAAAGATATATTTAATAATGGGTGTAAAATATGTTCTTATGCAAAGTTAGGAATCAATCAAACTATTAAATATGATGATATTGTCGAATTATACTCAGAATGTGATTATACTGTTATAACTTCCGAATGTGAATATTATAATAATAAATTATCATATATAATTGCAAAATGTAATAATGGTCATATACACAAGTCGTATATTCAAAATTTTAAGAATGGAAATAGATGTAGCATATGTTATAGAGAAAATATGAATGAAAAATTTATAATACCATTTAAAGATAGACAAGAATATGTAAATACATTTGGATATAAAATAATTACTAAAGAAAACGATTATATTAATGGAGAACAAAATATTATTATTATGTGTGACAATAACCATATATATGAAACTACGATTAATAAATTTGTAAATGGGTCAAGATGTCATCATTGTCAAATGTCTAAAGGTGAACGTAAAACAAAATCTATATTAGATAAATATAA
>JAVWBB010000128.1:0-1279 GCA_036649735.1 Bacilli bacterium | reverse complement strand
AAAAAGATGGCAAGACTCAAAAGTCATTACAAGTAGTAGCTGAAAAAATTACTTTTTTATCATCGAAACAACATGAGAAAAGTACTGATGACATGGAAGTTTAAACAGTCATTATGATATAATATCTTTGAGGTGGGACTATGCCTAGGAAAGGAAGAAATTTTGAACTTCAATATGAATGGTTATACAAATTAAACCCCGAAAAATATTATATTGAATCTCCAGCAATGCTTTTAGATAAAACAACTGGTGGAAAAAGAGAAGTTGATATTCTAATACAATATGATGATGAAAATGGTTTTAAAAGAAAAGTAGGAATCGAATGTAGAGACAGGAAAAAGACAGAAGATTCAATGTGGATTGAACAATTGACAACTAAAAGAAATGATTTGGAATTGGATTATATTATAGCAACTACTACAAAAACATTTACCAAAAATGCTGTTAAGAAAGCGGCAGCACATGGTGTGATTGTTGAAAAGGCTGAGATGATAAATAGTGAAATGATCGATAAAATATCTAAAGATTTAATAATTGACATATATTTTTTAAAATTTGAATTTACAAGATTAAATTTTGTTATTAATAATAAAGTAATCAGTTACAAAGAATTATTAAAAAAACTAACTTTTATCGAACTCAATGAATTTACTAGAGAAATTAACGGAGAATTTTATTTTTCTTTAGACCCTCATTTTGTTCTAGATAAAATGAACTTTAAACAAGAAGATTTTTATAATAACAATCCAGATAATAATATGATCTTTTCAAATAATATAGTGTTTGGAAATTTAAAACCTGAAATCATTGAAAAATTAGGAATAACAATAATGTCTTATGAAATATTATGTTCCCCTATGAAAGTTACATACCCAGTTAATAATCAAATTTCGGTATTTACAGTAAGTGAGAAATCAAATAAAAAATTTAAAGTTCATTATGGTGATGAAATCGAATATTTTAAATGTGGCTATGTAGATGATGGGAAAATAATTAATGAGTTAAAACTAAAAGAAAGAAAATATTATAGATATATTGGAATGAAAATGTGTATTAATACAATATTTCCTGAAAATTATGATATGACTATGGATATTGAAAAACCAGAATTACATAAGAACTTGATAGGTGAAATATCATTTGAAAAGATTGTTTAAAATAATTTAAAAAAAATAATAAATATTAATAAAACCAAAGGTATTTGCCTTTGGTTTTATAATAATTTGGAGGTTAAGTATGAATAAAATATATGTACTTGCTAATGGTATTAGCAAATTAG
>JAVWBB010000127.1:0-1319 GCA_036649735.1 Bacilli bacterium | reverse complement strand
CAGGATAAAATCACAAACTAACGAATTAATGGAGAGACTCGAAAATTCTCTCTATTTCATTTTCAAAATCCATGCTTAAAATTTGTCTTACACTATTCACGCTAAGTTTATATTCATCTTTAATTTGTTTTATTATTCCTAAGCAGAACTTTCTAATTATATTTAGATTTTTCTGACTGTTTTCAATATAACTTTTATTAGCATCTTCTTTAAATACGGTATCTAAATACCAATGTAAATTATTTTCTATTTGCCATTCACTTCTTATCACTTTAGATAATTGTTCTACATATTTACAATCAATGTCTGATATAAAGTATCTTTCTTCACTTAATTTATCATTAATATATTTTTTGATATAGCCGATTGATTTAAGTCCCATCCATTTTTCTTTCTTTGTTATCCAATTTATATTATTTGTAAAATAATATTCTCTGCGTTCAAATTTATTATGTGCTTTTTCATTAGTAATATATTTGTTACATTCTTTTAATAGTTTTGAGTCATGAAAATAAGATGATAATTCTTCTGCAAAATCTTTATGATTATCTTTGACTGGAACTACATAATGTGCTTTGTTTTCATATATATATTTTATTGTTTTTTCTTGAGTGTTTAATGCATCAAACGTTATTATTGAATCTTTTATATTTAATCTTGCTAGTAATTTTGGACATGTTGGTATCTCATTTGTTTTAGAATCTATAAATTCTGTAGCTAATGTTTTATTATATTTTATCGAATATGCACTCATGGCATTTGTTTTATTAATTTTACCATTAACAGTGTTTATTTCTGAACCATTTGCAACTTTGCCATCTAATGAGTAAATATCTGCAATAATAAAATCGTTTTCGTTGTAAATATTTTCTTTATTCTCAATATATTTAAAAAAGACTTCATTGCATAGTGTTTCTAATTCTTTTGGCTTTATTATAGATATAACTCTTCTAATTGTAGAAATAGATGGAATACCATTATAAAGTTTCAAATTTTTAACTAACCAGTTATAATGAATCTTAATAAACAATTCTATATCCTTATAAGTATTACAATTAGATAATAATCCAAATATAACAATAAGTAAAATTTCTTCAAGAGAATGCAACGTATATCCTTGGTGTCTTGTATCATCTAAAAAAAATTCATTATCATAAATATAATCAATAAGAAAGTCTACATTTAAATCTTCTATTTCATTATTTTTATAAGTTTCAAATTCATCTTCTTCTAACATCTTTTTAAATCCTATTAATTCTTTTGATATTTTTGACATCATAATCACCAATAATATATTATCAAAAAAGATAGTATTTTTC
>JAVWBB010000126.1:0-1363 GCA_036649735.1 Bacilli bacterium | reverse complement strand
TAACTAAATTAAAAAATATCACTACTTATATTGCTACTTATATTGCTACTTTTTTAAAATGGTGGTATACTAACTATAGTTGAAAGGATTAGATGATTATGAATAAACCACCATTTGAAATAAATGAAAATATTTTAAACTTAGTAACAACAATAACAGAAAAACTTACTCGCTTGGAAATTGATATTGATAGAAAAAAAGATTTATATTTAAGAAAATCAAGTAAGATTAGATCAGTTAATTCATCTTGTGCTATAGAAGAAAACGGCCTAAGCGAAGAAGAAGTTATTAGTGTTATAAATGGAAAAACAGTTTTAGCACCACAAAAAGAAATCAAAGAAGTAAAAAATGCATATGAAGCATATACAAACATTACTAATTATGATCCATATGAAATAGAATCATTTCTAAGAGCTCATAAAGATTTAACAACTGATTTAATAAGTGAAAGTGGAAAGTTTAGAAGTGGTGAAATAGGAGTCATAGATGGAACAAAAGTCATACATATGGGAGCAAGACCAAAATACGTTCCAAAACTAATGAAAGACCTACTTAACTGGGCAAAAAAAAGTAACTTAAATCCCTTGATTAAATCATCTATAATTCATTTTGAAATAGAATTTATTCATCCATTTAGTGATGGCAATGGGAGAATAGGTAGACTATGGCAGTCATTAATTCTTTGCAAATATAATAATATATTTGAATATCTCCCAATAGAAACCTTAGTCTATGAGAATCAGCCACAGTATTATGATGCCCTAAGTAAAGCAGATATAGATGCTAACTCAACTGTATTTATAGAATTTATGTTAAATATGATTCTAAAGACTATAGAAAATTATAGTACAAGTAATTTATTAAATAAAATTAAAAAAGAATGTTTGACCCCTCTTAGTAAAACTGAAAAAGAAATATTAAATAACTTAATAAATTACTTTGATAAAAATGAATTATTAGACACTGATACCGCAGTTACTATTTTAAATAAAAGTAAAGTAAATATAAGAAAATACTTTGGTAAATTCATGAAATTAAAAATACTTATTCCTATTGGAGAAAACAAAGGAAGAAAGTATAAAATTAACAATGATATATTTTTATGAAGAAAATAACTAAACAATTTTAAAACATAAAACTAGAACTCGGTTCTAGTTTTATTAAGTTTTCATAATCTTAACTGAGGATAATATTTATGGACAAGTTTAAGTTTAATATAATATATGATGATAATAGTAATACTTTTCAAGAACTAATAAATAAAATATTTTTTAACTACGTAAAACAAAATATTGATAGTAATAAGTAGACATAAACTTTTATTATAAAAGGAGGATAAATGAATACAGCACTAGCAAGTATA
>JAVWBB010000125.1:0-1387 GCA_036649735.1 Bacilli bacterium | reverse complement strand
TTATAACTAAAGACTTTATTGTTAAAGATACAACAAAACCTGTAATTACATTAAAAGGGGACATAACTATTACTATTTCAAGAGAAAGTGAATATATTGATTTAGGTGCAAAAGTAATTGATAATTACGATAATGATCTTGTTGCTATTGTCAATACAACAAATTTAAATGTAAATAAAGTAGGAACTTATATTATAACTTATAATGCTATTGATAAAAATGGTAATAAGGCTGAAGAAGTTCAAAGAACAGTCATAGTTGAAAGAAACGATTTTGATAAAACATTATTAAAAATAGTTGCAACTATTACTAAAACAGAATTTAAACATGGTGAGAACTTATCAACTTTAATAGTAACTGCTTATGATAATGATGGTACAACTTATGATATAACTAACAATATTGAAACAAAGAACAACTTTAATTCAGAGACTCTTGGTTCAAAAGAATTAAAAGTAACATACAAAGATAAAGAATCAATAGTTTTATATAAAGTAGTAAGAAATGACTGGGATAAAACAATTAAAACATTGACAGCAGTACTAGAAAAAGATATATATAAAAGACTAGAGCCTATGTCAAATATTGTTGTAACAAGGATTGATAATGATAATACAGCGACTATTTTAAAACTTGGAGAATATAAAATAAGCAAATTTAATTCACAGACAGTTACTACATCACCAAGGAGCATTGTAATTACATATGATGGATTAACAGCTATTGATAGTTACATAGTTGAAAGAAACGATTTTGATAAAACATTATTAAAAATAGTTGCAACTATTACTAAAACAGAATTTAAACATGGTGAGAACTTATCAACTTTAATAGTAACTGCTTATGATAATGATGGTACAACTTATGATATAACTAACAATATTGAAACAAAGAACAACTTTAATTCAGATATTCTTGGTTCAAAAGAATTAAAAGTAACTTACAAAGATAAAGAATCAATAGTTCTTTACACAGTGGTAAAAAATGATTGGGATAAAGAATTAAATAGAATTGAAGCAACACTTGCTAAAGCAGAGTTTCAACGTGATGAAGAACTTTCAACTTTAACAGTTATGGCATTTAATAATGATGGTACATATTATGATGTAACAGCATTAACTACTAATGATTTTAATTCAACGACAATTGGAGATAAAAAATTAAAAGTAACTTATCTTAATAAAGAAACTGAATTATCTTATAAAATTGTAAGAAATGAATTAGATAAAAAATTAATAGAAGTAAGACTTAGTACTATACCTAATGCACAATTATTATTTCAAGTAAATTCTAATCCGTCTATTAACGAACATATTATTGTAACAAAGATATATTATGATAATACAGAAGAAATTACGACAGTATATTCTGTAAATAATTTTACAAC
>JAVWBB010000124.1:0-1418 GCA_036649735.1 Bacilli bacterium | reverse complement strand
ATACTACTTCAATAAATACATAGTGTTTTTTCCTTTTCCTACATGAATTATTATTTCATTATTAATCATATTATTTAAAATACTTATAGATCTAGTTTTAGATACATTTAATAATTTTTCCACAGTTAACCTACTAACCTTATTATTCTTATTTAAATACTCTATAATAATTTCTTCATGAGATAAATTTAACAATATATCACGTTCTATTTTCTTACGAAAATTAATATTAAATAAAGTAACTTTAAAAGCATTACCCGTATCTAATAATATTGGCTTTAAATCATATTTACTATAAGAATCAATTATTCTACCTATTCCAGTTCCAAAACACTCAACATATTGCAATCTATGAAAAATCTCAGCTAAATTTTTATTTCTACTTTCAGAAATCCCTAAATATAAATCATCTAAATTTAAACCCTTAACAAGACCTCCTAACGAAGTAATCTCAAACCTATCTTCAAACAAAGAAATTAATATACTTCCACTATAATTATAATCCCTGTGTATTATAGCATTAAGTAATGATTCTCTTAAAGCATATACTGGATAATCATTAGTATCAACTCTTTTTAAACCTACAATACTACTTTTAATCTTATTATAAATCAATAAATAATCAAAAACATCATTTATTTGCTTCAACACAGAACCCGTAAATTCTTTTCTATCTAAAAAATCAATTTTATTATCAGCATTATAAATTGCACACTTAATAGAATAAGGACATTCATCCGATAATAATAATCCCAAATTAGTATATAAGTTATCTAAATTAATTATATTTAATGATTTAAATTTATCCTTTTTAATTTCAATTCCTTGCTCTTTAGAAATAACATAAAATTGTTCAAAATGTAAATTTTGATTACTAGAAATCATTACTTCAAATTTAGATGCCTGATTATCAATTAACATTTTCTTAATTAACTCTTTACTCGCTGGTGCACTTGTATTTCCATATCTTATATATACACCAGAAGGTTTCATACCTTTGTTAGCAAGATAATAAGGCTTATCTGGGGCTTCCATTATACTCAATAAAATAACATTCTTATTTTCTACTACTAAACAATCAATATTAGTATAAATAGATAAATCAGATTCTATTCCTTCTCTTATCATTCCACTTAATGATTCAATATCTTCTTTTACACTTTCTAGTCCTACTACGTTTCCAAGATCATCAATTCCAATATAAATTTTTCCTCCATTAGTATTTGCAAAAGCTACAACTTCTTTCTTAATATCAGTTGTTAATTTTATTTTTAATTCTGTAAATTCATCCTCTATAAACATTGTTAATCACCTAAAAATAGTATATATCATAATTAACATATAATCAACAAATTTGATCACTATTCGACCACTATTCGATCACTATTCGAACATTATCATTAAATAGCATTTCACTT
>JAVWBB010000123.1:0-1423 GCA_036649735.1 Bacilli bacterium | reverse complement strand
CGCAACAATCGCTACATTCTTAGGTTCATTAATCGCATTAACTGCAACTGGTGGAAGTTTTCTTGGTTGGTTTGAAGAATGTGATACACCAGAATCTCTAATCAAATAATTTGCATTTTATTGTAAATATTGAGTAAAATCTTTGATCTTCAACATATTGTTTTAGGTCAAAGTTTTTATTTCCGTTTATGATATTTTTTGCAACATATAAACCAATTCCTCTATTTTTTCCTTTTGTTGAATATCCTAATTTATCTATTTTGTTTATATTTACATTCATCCTATATGTATTAGATACCTCTATTATTAAATCATTATCTTTTTTATATATATTTATAACAATGCTTTTCGTTTTTTCTTTACTAATTGCATCAGTTGCGTTGTCCAGCAGAATTGTTAAAATCTCTATTATATCTTTGTATTCTTTTGCTTCCTTATAATTAAAAAGTTTTTCAACTTTTGTAGAAATATTTAGTTCAACTTTTGCTTTTTGATTTTCCATTTCAAATACCTTATAATAGATAACGCCTTTTATTCCTTTAGGTAATTTAGATATATTTTTGAAATTGTTCATTTTATTAGTGTCATATTTTTTTATAATTTCATCAATCACTATTTGTATATCTGCATTTTTCTTCATTGATTTTATTATTAGAAGATTATTTAATAGTTCGTGTCTAAACTCACTATCAAGTTCTGCTTTTATCTCATATGTTTTTAAAAAGTCTAAAAATATATCACTTTTGCGGCGTGAGTCAGCTATTTTTTTCCATTGATAGAGTACTATACTTATTATTAGACTTAATATTATAAATAAGAAAATATTTATATAATAATTTGATATATTGTAAACAATCATATTCTTATATGTTAATAACATTATAAAAACAAAAAATAATAATGTAATTATTTTAAATATTTTTTTAATTTCATTATTTTTTCTTGTTGCAATAAATCTTTTATATACAATTTTTATTTCTAGATAAGATATTATAATAAGAAAAGTTGAAAAAAGAAGTAATAACAATTTATGAGATAAATAATCTTGAATTCCAAAGTTAGAAAATTTAAATATTAATACTGAAAAAATCATTTCATTTATTAAAAGTACTGTAAATAAAGTTATTGTTTTAAAAAAACACGTTGATAGTTTTTCTTTAAATATTAATAAATTCAAAAAAATTTGTATTAACAAACTAAATATACATCTATACACTGAAACATTGTATATAGAATTTATTAATCCAAAAAACGAGAAAAAAAGTATAATAAATATGTTTTTTATTGTAAGTATTTTTTTTGCATCTTTGTTAAATGTTTGGTAATTTTTAATTACAAAATATATTGTTACTAAAAATCCAGGATACATATAAACATAATCAGTTAGGGACATATTCCATCAACTCCTTCTTATGACTTATTG
>JAVWBB010000122.1:0-1429 GCA_036649735.1 Bacilli bacterium | reverse complement strand
CAATAAGTCATAAGAAGGAGTTGATGGAATATGTCCCTAACTGATTATGTTTATACTTTTATATCTGCATTTGTTACTATGTTTTTTATAGTAATAATATATAAAATGTTTCTAAATAATAGACCAAAAAAGATTTTTAGCTTAAATAACATTATTATCATTTTATTATGTGTTCTATTTTGTACTATTAATAACCTATATAATTTTTCAATATATAGATGCATAATATTTTTATTGATTTTATACCTTCAAAATTTATTGATATTTAAAGAAAATTATAAATTATGTCTATTTAAAACGCTATTTATTTATTCAATATATATTTTATTTGAATTAATATTCTCTATATTTGTAATAAATTTATCATACATAAATTACAATGAATTATTTTCTAATAAAAATATATGTTTATTATTTTCGACAATAATCCTAATATCTACTTTAGCATTTTTTGGCATTATATTAAAAATAAAGAAATTTAAAGAATTTTGGAACAAACAAAATAGTGAAAAAGTTATAGATTTAATGATAATTTTATTTTTTTTCTTTATAATAATGCTAAATAATAAAAACATTATGTCATTTAATATAGAAGATTACATAATAGATATTACCTTAGTAACTATTCTACTAATTATAATTTTTATAATTATTTTTCAAAGCAAAAAGATTAATGAAGCACATAAGAAAAACGATATATTTTTAGAATTTTTAAAAAATTATGAAATAAAAGCCGACAAAGATAGTGAATTCAAACATGAGATCTTAAATTATTTAATAATTTTAAAATCAGCAAAATTAAAAAAACAAAAAGATCAGATTATTGATGATTTACTTATAAAATATGACAACAAAGCAATGAAAAGTTATAGAAATATTTCTAAACTACCATCTGGTATAAAGGGAATTATATATTATAAAGTATCTGAAATGCAAAATTTAAATATACAGGTTGATTTAAATATATCTACAAAAATTGATAAACTTTTTAATGAAAAAAGCATAATTGAGTATAAAGATATTGGAGAAATTCTTACTATCTTATTAGATAATGCAATAGAAGCTATAAAAACAATTAAAAATAAAAACATTGTAATAAACTTATATGTTGAAAAAAATCAAATTATAATAGAAGTAAATAATCCTTGTAAAAAAAATATAAACATAAATAAACTTGCAAAACTTGGATACTCAACAAAAGGAAAAAATAGGGGATTAGGATTATATATTGCTAAAAATATTATTAAAGCAAATAAAAACTTTGATTTCAAGCAATACATTGAAAGTCAAAGATTTTATTCAGTCTTAATAATTAAATAGTTATTTAATTAAAGATGAAGGAACTTCTACTTCATCAATCCATCCTAATATGCATCCACCAGTTGCAGTTAATGCGATTAATGAACCTAAGAATGTAGCGATTGTTGCG
>JAVWBB010000121.1:0-1465 GCA_036649735.1 Bacilli bacterium | reverse complement strand
TAAATCATGTTATGAGCATGAAAAAATTAGTTAAATATATTATTAAAAGTATTTAATAGGAAAATAAGTGTTTATGATTTCAGATAAGAATATTAATATTTTTAGTTTTTAGATACTTATATAATATAATTTATAATATTATTTATGATTTAATAGATAAGGTGATATAATAATATTCATGAAAAGAGAAATAACACCAATTGATTTATTTATAGAAGTATTTAGAAAAATATTTGATAATAATTATCTTATGTATAAAGATACCGATTCTTTAGAATTTTTTACGTGTGGTGGGTGTTATAATTTTGCCAATCTTCTTAAACAAAGATATGAAAACTCTAGAATATATATAACTAAAAATAAACATATACATTGTATTAATATGTATAATAATAAATTTTATGATATAGGTGGAGAATTAAAACAATCTTCTGAAGTAGTAAAAAACAAGTTTGTTCCCTTTACTACTGAAGATATTAAGATTGTTCAATCTTATAGATATTTTAAAAAAGCGTTTTATTTATTAGAGATTATCAAAGATGAATGTCTTATAGAGTTAGATTCCTTATATGCATCTTTAAATAGAAATTTATTAATAAATCTTTTAACTGTGGATGATTATTTTAATATTATCAATCATTATTTAATGACTTTATCTTCAACTAAGTTTTATAATGTAGTATCTAAAGTAAATGCAGACTCTTTTAAAAGAGCTTCATTTTTAGCGTTATCTATTAAAAAATATTTAGAAGATATTGCAGATATTGGTGAAAGTGAAAAGATTAAAGTTATAAGTGATGTAGTAGTAGAGATGTGTTCTTCACCATATGATTTTAATACCGGTATGTTGGTTAGAAAAATAAATTATTCTAGTATTAATCCACGAGATTTAGATATTAATACTTATGAAGATATAATAGAAAAATTAAGACAGGCTATAGAAGATAATAATATTTTTCTAATTGAAATATTATCTAGGAAATTATATGTTGAATGTTTACATTATAAAAAAAATAATCCTCAAAACAAGTTAAGAT
The DNA here is from genome assembly GCA_036649735.1 of Bacilli bacterium. Taxonomy (GTDB): domain Bacteria; phylum Bacillota_I; class Bacilli_A; order RF39; family UBA660; genus JAVWBB01. The sequence goes on along the minus strand of JAVWBB010000121.1, from coordinate 428 downwards.
TAAAGAATTGAAATAATCAATGATTTTAATACAATTTGCTTTTTAGAACTATCAAATAGGAGATTATATCACAAGGCGAAAAAAGTGTGCGAGCATAAAATGATGAAAAAATAAAAGCAATTATTTATTTTGTTTCTGCCTGTAAAATGCCGATTGTTTGGGAAATTATTAGATCATATAGTTATATTGATCCAGTAGCAAAAGATGGAAAAATCGATGTAAATAATTTAGTAAGTTATGTTAAGGAATTTTCTAAATATATAACATTGAATAAATATGATATTAAATATATGCCATATTTGTATTTAATCCAATTATTATCAAGTACATTTGTTTATAAACAATATATAGCTGATAATTCAAAAAAAGTTTATTGGATTATGCAAAAAAGAGATTAGAAGTTGAAAAAGAGCATTGTGAAAAGGAAA
>JAVWBB010000120.1:0-1467 GCA_036649735.1 Bacilli bacterium | reverse complement strand
CCATATTTATTAAAGGATGCTTTTTAAAATCCCAACTTGTTTCAAAGGAATCCCATTCTCTTTTTGATATAGATATATTTTCTTCAATAATTTTCTCTATTTGACTATTATATTTTTCTTCATATATTATTGGTAGATTAGCAATATCTCCGACATTCATATTTATAGTTGGATTGATTGCCTTTGTAAGTTCTCTTGCAATTTTTGTATTTAAAAAAGCAAGTAAATATATCAGGTTTTTATGTTCTGCAAATAAACAGCATCCTGCAATATCAAATATATATCCAGAATCATAGTATCTAACAGAAATATCACTACTTGTAATCATTCCCCAACTAATACATTCTCTTAAATAATATCCTATATTTTTTATAGTTCTAGTATATGATTTATATAATTTAGCAGCATAATCTTTAACTTCTTTCCCGTCAAATTGCCAATTTACAAGAGTACCATTATTGCCAGACCATTTTCTAAACTTTCCACCTTTAATATAAGGAAACCATTTATGAACTCCATTTTTTGTTCCATCCAATGAATTATAATTAAAGCCAATTTGAGAATCGTTTACTTCGTACCAAAATCTTGTAAACCTATTAACATCAGATGTAGCCATACCCTGTCTTGTATCTCCCATTTTATACAATGGTTGACCAATTTGAAATGCATTAAACATATTATTTGAAAGCCAATAAACTATTGGGCTTCCTGGAACACGATTAAACTCGTCGACTTCTCTTATATAATATTTTTGATTTTCTTTCTCTTCAAAAAACATCTTTTCTTGGACTTTCATACCGCCTTTATAATCCACAAGTCTAAAATATATACCTTTTTTTAATTTATCTGTTTTCTTTAATGTAAACGTACATATAGGAACTGTTGCTTCTTCAAATGCTGAATATTCAAATTGTATTAATGACGTTATACAAGCATTATCTATTAAATATCTTCTTAATTTTTCATAAGAAGATATAAACATCCAAACATATGGTGTCATAAATCCTAAATTTCCATTTTCTTTAGAAAATTGATTATTTCTAACAATAAATGCAGAAAATAAATCATATTTAACATCCTTATACCTATCAACTATATAATCTTTTAAGTTTTTACTCATAAAGTTTGAATTTATATATGGTGGATTTGTCACTACTACATCATATTTTTTTGAAAGAATATTACTCAATTGAATTAAAGGAATAATTTTTTCTCTTAATTCAATGCCAAATATTGTGTTATCATCATTTATATATTTTTCTAAAATTGAATAATCATTATTATTTAAGATTAAAAGAGAACCTATTTCTTTTGCATCTTTAAATTGTTCAATTAAATATTTTGCTTGTTCTTTTATATCTTCATTACTAATATTATCAATAAAACTTTCCGAAATGGTATTAGATTCTCGAATACTCATTATATTTAATTTTCTAACAACATCTTTATTAAATATATTTTTATCAT
>JAVWBB010000119.1:0-1474 GCA_036649735.1 Bacilli bacterium | reverse complement strand
TTGGTTCTATAATATCTGGTGTGGATGAGGTACCGTCTATACCTTTTATTTTATAAAAAAAGAGACAAAATAAATCATCCTTGATACAATGTAATTGTAATAAAACAAAGAAAGGATTGATTTATATGTCTCAAGATTATTTTATACTAAAAACTTTAAATTTAAAAGATAATAATATTAAATTTTATCAAAATTATTTAACTGAAGCAGAAGTAAAAGGAAAAAGATCTTTAATTTATCATGGTTATCTCACATATATTCCCAATTACTGCCCTAATTGTGGTTGTGTTATGGAAAAAAATCATATTGTTAAGCATGGTTATAAACTAGTTAAAATTAAATTGCCTTTAATATCAAGACTAAATACGTATCTATATTTAAACAAGCAACGATATAAATGCAAATATTGTAATAAAACATTTACTTGTACTACTGATGAAATAAATTCTAATTGTAGTATCTCAAATAATACTAAATATTCAATTGCTTTAGACTTAACTAATAAAATATCTGAAAAAGATATTGCAATAGCTAATAATATATCTGTTAATTCTGTTGAAAGAATTATAGATTCTTTCTATGATATAGATAAAGTTTGGAAGAATTATTTGCCTAAAAACTTATGCTTTGATGAATTTAAATCAGTTAAATCTGCAGATGGCAATATGTCTTTTAATATGTGTGATGCTGACACCGGAAATATTGTTGATATTGTAGAAAATAGACAATTAGCATATCTAACTAAATACTTCTCTAGGTATTCTAAAGAAGCACTTAATAATGTAGAAAATATTGTAATAGATATGTATTCACCATATGTGTCTTTAATTGAAAACACATTTTTAAATGCCAAAATTATTATAGATAAATTTCATGTAATACAATTATTATCTCGTTCTTTAAATAAAACCAGAATTATGATTATGAAAAAAGATAAAAAAAATTATAATAAAATGAAACGTTACTGGAAGCTTCTTTTAAAATCAAGTGATGAACTTGATTACTCTAAATGGAAACATTTTACCTGCTTTGATAATTTAACTACAGAATCTGATATTGTTAAATACATTTTAGCTCAAAACAGCGAGTTAAAAGAGACTTACCAAGTATATCAAGATGTGCTTTTTGCTATTAAATCTAAAGATAAAACTAAATTTGACGAAATAATTTCTAATTCTTATACTAATATTTCTACATATATGATTACTTCTTTAAATACATTAAAAGAATATAAAGAGTATATACATAACACTATTGATTCTAATTTAACCAATGGGAAAATGGAAGGAAATAATAATTTAATAAAAGTAATTAAAAGAATAGCTTTTGGGTTTAGATCATTTAGAAGATTTAAGGCTAGAATTATGATTATTGTGGGACTACTAAAACCCAATAAAAAAGAACTAAGAATTTGACTTCTTAATTCATATTTTAAATTCATTTATCACTGATGATTTTGACCTCATCCACACCA
>JAVWBB010000118.1:0-1541 GCA_036649735.1 Bacilli bacterium | reverse complement strand
GTTTGCAATTAATTTGTTCTTATAATAATGTTAATATTTTTTTAGTAATATTACCTATATTAAAAGAGGCCTAAAACACTAAAAAAGAGAATGATCATTATTAGTTTGAAATAGAAGATTATACAGTGAGTACTACTTTGATACTAATAATGGAATAACAGTACAAAAAATTAATTTTATTATATAAAGGAACAGAGAACAATTTATTTTAAATAATTATCCAATCAGAAAGTGTTTTCTATTAAATTATTTATAATTGATTAATAATAAATAAATAAACGAAATAATAGAAAATAATAAAGAGAAGTGAAACAATGACATTATTTTTATGAAATTAGAAAAGCATTTAGCATAATTATCTTTAACATATAAGAGATATGAAAAGATTGTAAATAGTTGGATCATAATATATATAATTATTTTTTAAAAAAAGCAATACAGTTGAAAATAAAAGAATTTTGTGGTATTTTATTAATGGAAATTTAATTTAATGGAAATTTTAAATGCATTGTATTAGTATATTATAAGAATGCAACCTGATTATAGTGCTTGGATTGTAAGAGTTGATATGATAATAATAACAACTTTTATTTAGAAAGGAAATTAGATATGAAAAATTTTGGAATACCAGGTAGTGGTTTTGAATATCAAAATCTAGATGTTAACCAAGATGGAGCGATAGAATATTTCATCACGGAAAGTTTTTTAAATTATTTCTTTGATAAGGGCATTTATACTATTGCTCCACAACTAGCTACACCTAATATGAGTTTAGAATTTATTAACTATGGTGATACACAACTAGTATATGTTCTTACTACCGAGAAAGGTCATTATACATTATTGGTGGGTCAACCTATTACTAGATTTCAACAAGTAAAAGAAGAATTTGATAATTTGTTTTTATTAGCAGAAAAAAATCCAGAAATAGTGGTAAAACCAATTTGTTATTATACGAATAATATAAAGGAAATGTACATTTCTCCATATATTATGCAATCGAGATGCGTGGCTAGTCAAGAATCTGGATTGGGAATTTATATCCCAGAGCCTTATTATAGATTTGAACTATTTTGTCCACAAGTACAATATAATATCAATATAAGTATTATTGCTAATTTAGTAAGACTATATGATGAAAAAACTCAATTAGGAATTGCTGATTGCCGAATGGGTGGTGGAGATTTCATTCTTGAAAAGGATTGGTCTTATAGTAAGCAGGATTTAGAAGCCGCATTAAAGTATATGAAGTTAATTGCAGCGAGAAGAATGATAAACTTAAATTTTGAAAATTATTTAAATATTTTAAGAAAAGAGTTTAAAATGAATACATACTATAAATGTATTGATGACAGAGATAATTCTATATTGGTAAATCAAAAATCAAGGAAAGCAATGACAGACATGGAAATAGAACATGGAATACAATTAGGATTAAAATTAAAACACAAAATTTTATAATTCATGTTTGTATAGTTATATATAATCTTTTAACTAGGTTATTTTATTAAGATAGAATATGATTTGATAAATGTTAAGTT
>JAVWBB010000117.1:0-1563 GCA_036649735.1 Bacilli bacterium | reverse complement strand
TTTTAATACTTCTCATCAATAGTATTATTTCTGTTATGACAACTACTCTTCTTATAAAAAATAATTTTATAATAAATACTCACTACATATGTTTATATTATATAATATAAAACCTAAATTTTCAATCTATTAATTTAATCATTAATTATTTATTTTTGTTGTTAAATGAAAAAATAAGTTTCAGTTTAGATATGCTAAAGTGAAGTTAGTCTTATATCAAATTCCAATTATGTATGTTGTAAGATTAAATTCCATTTTTCCATTAATATTTTGTAAGAATATTGATAATAGTTAAATGTAAGAGTGAACTAATAAATTTATCTAGATTATTATTTTTAATTATTGTCATGCCAGAATATTATTGCTGATAATATTTTTTCTTTATCTATTATAAATAGTTTGATTTTCATAATTTCTTTAATAAAAAAAATAATTTGATACAATATAATTAAAAAAATCGCTTATTTTAAGAAAAAAACTCGTAATAGGCATAATTATTATTGCAAAAGAAATTAAAAAGCATAATAAGTTTAATCTAGAAATACATTTATTTATTATACAGATTACAAAGGAAATATATTAAATATGAAATATTAAAGTGTCATACAAAAGATTACTCACTCGGTGCTTGCAACAAATAGAAAACTTCTAATATATTTCATTTAAACAAATATTTTTATAATGCAAATAAAACTCACGGGGAATATTTATATGAGTTAGTTAATTATAGAGAAAAAATTAATTTAACTACTTTAGAAAAAATGGGTATTGCTAATATTATTGTTTCTCTACTTAATCAAGGGCAACCCATATGAGACACTTAAATTTTTATATGGCAAAGAAATTTTTAATATTAAAAATAAAAAGAGATGAGGTCACTTTAAAACCTTATCTCATAAAACATATCTACTTTTAATTGTAAATAATCCATTTTAATATTAGAAATATTTACTAATATCAAAGTTTTAAATAATAAAGAAATGGAATTTAGTTATACCTTTTAAAAATTTCTATGCTGCTTGTATTTTCATTATGATGTAATTTCCAATCTCAATATTATTTTACTACATTTTAATACAAATAACTAGTATTTATTTATATCTAAAACTATAAAATTGTTGATATTTGTCTTCTTTTTATAAAACTAAAACTTGCTTTTTCAATTTACCTATTTATTTTTAGAATCTTCTAAAATATTATTATATTCACTACCATCAATATTTTTAAAATTATTAAGCTCTAATATTTTATATTCCAAATGTCGAACATTGTCCCCTAGTTGAATAATTTCATCGGGGATTATGTACTCATTCATTAGTAACATATTTGTTTTATTCAAATTTTTAAGTAAATTTTCAAGACTTTTATCATATACACTCTTTGCTAAAGCATAAAGTTTACTTAACTCCTTACCATTATCAAAATATTCTAATGTTAAAGCTTTTTCAATTATTCTATTTGTTTCACACACATTTTTCATACAATATTTCCTTTCATCTAAAGTATATTATAATACTAAAATAGCAAAAAGTCAAAATGTTTATTATGCTAATAGTATAAAAT
>JAVWBB010000116.1:0-1578 GCA_036649735.1 Bacilli bacterium | reverse complement strand
CAAAAAATATCGAAAATTTAGAGTTATCAAATAGTTTTAACAATTATATAAAATTAGATTGTAATAAACTTGAGCTGAGTAATATCGATAATGAATTGAAGATAAACATAAAATCAAATTATACAGGTGTTGTCATTTATACAGCTGACTATCCAAATTATAAAACACTTCTATCAAATAAAAAGTTTAGTGAGAAGATGGCAGTAGCACTTGAATTTCAAAATGCACCGATAGGAGACAATAATTTAAATCTTATTCAAAGTAAATTAAATAAAAATAAATGTTATGAAAAATATATTGAATATGAATTTAGAAAATAAAATGACATGAAAAAATTACTGTAAAATATTAAAAATTCTGACTTTTTATTATAATATTAAATTATTATAATAGAAAGTCATTTTTTATAATATACTGAACTGGGATTAATAAAGTTTTAAAGTTATAGCTGACACAAAAGCTCCAACATAAGATACATTAATAGAAAAATAATCCGTTATATCATATCCTAATCCAACGCTAGCACCAATTATAAAATCCCCACCAATATTAGTATTAAATTTAGATTTTTTTATAACCTCATCATTGTGATAAATATAATTTACTTTTTTATATCCTTTTACAATTCCAACTCCCATAGTAAAATAAAAATCTTCTAGTTTTTCAGAAGGTCTTAAATATTTTCCTGCTGATAAAACATATGAATCATTATTAAAACTATTTTTAAAATATCCCAAGTTAATTCCAAAATCTTTTAAAGGTCTATATTCTATCCCCATTAAATTTGTATTATTATTGTAAATATCATTGTCATTCGTATGTGTTGTATAGATACTTGTAACAACTCTTAACTCTGGTTTAAATTTTTTTTGTTCTATAATTATCTCTTCTTTGATTGCTTCGTCCACCATAGCCTTTTCTGGAATTGAAGCTATTTCTTTTGAAAATATACTTCCTACTAAAAGAAAAAATGCTATTAGTATTTTTGCTTTAAATTTAATTCTGAACACCTTCCTTATATACTTTGTTATTATTTTCACTTTATATGAAGTCAAATTATATTGTATTTTACAGAAATTGTCCACATAATTTTTTCTTTTTAGCAATTTAAAACTGGGATAGTTACCTAATATAACTATCCCAGTAAAATAATTAATTTATTAATTTATTTATAATTTCTCCTATTCCTGCTGGAATATGGCAGTGTAAAAAAATTTAAACATCTAATAAAAAGTTTAAAAGATATATTTAATACTAATAAATTTTCTATTGGAAATAATTTAAATGATTTTTCTGAGACTAGGATAGAACATTGTATGTTGCATTAATATGAAAAAATGGAATCAAAAAGTAAGAGGTTAGAAAGGAGTTCTAAGAATATTATCAATAGAGTATGAAGGGCGTTTAGAGAAATACTTGAAATAAAAAAACTATCTTAGCAACAAGTACCTTAAAGTACTCAACCTAAGATAGCTTATTTGGACATTTAAAATTTGATACACTTCCCAAAAAGTACATTACAATACTATACTTAATGTACTTTTTATTATATATAATATATTTAATTTTTATTTTTTA
>JAVWBB010000115.1:0-1591 GCA_036649735.1 Bacilli bacterium | reverse complement strand
GCAAACTTACTATTATTTCTAAGAGAATAAACAACTTCAGCACCATCACCACCACCTGCATTTATGTGATTTGATAAAAGTAACACATCTCCATCATTTCCATAAAAAGATAAAGCTTTTTTAACTCTTTGAGTAGGATCTAACGTACTATCATCTTCTCTTGTTACACTCACAGGAATTCCAAGCTCTTTAAGTCTCTTATAAATATAATTATTAATTAATAAATTATAATCCTTTTCTTTAATATTATTAGCAACAGCTCCTGGATCTACACCACCATGACCTGCATCTAACACTACCCCTTTTAACGCCATAATTAAATCACCTATTACTAGTTTATGTAAATAAATAAATGTTGCTATAAATTTTTATTAACTTCTAAGGATTGTTTAATTAAATATAATACCTATTTACTATAAATGATAATACTTTATCAAATTATCATATTCTTTTTCCACAATATCCTCAAAATTATTACCCATTTTAACATCCATGTTCAAAAATATTCCATCATATATTAAAACATTTTTAAACGGAATAACCGAAGTAATAGCAACACACGGCAATTGGTTGTAAGTAATAACATTATCTATATTGTCATTAATTCCTTTTATCATGTATACTCTATCTCTATACATAAGAGCAGTATATTCTAACTCATATCTCGCAACAACAAAAATATCTCTAATTCCTTTTCTAAATTCAGTTGTAATTGTTAATTCTTCCTTACTAAATTTATATGAATTCGCCATACAAAATTCTAAAACTATAGTTTCTTTATTTTCCCAAAATTTATCAATAATATCTTTTATTTCATACGGATTAATACCATCACAATTATATAATTTTATATGTTTATTTATTAAATATTTATTATTAGTAAATTCAAGTAACGCAAAATATACCTTATAAAACAATTTTGCATCTTCTTTAGATAGACATGCATTTCGTTGTTTAATATAACTCTGTTCTTTACTAATTTCTCTCTTAATTTGTTTTTCTTTCATCACTTTGGCTTCATTAGGAGTAAATCCATTTAACGCACCTGAAGGCATCTCATCCATGGCTTCATCCATAATTTTAAAGAGATGAGTCAAGTCTACATATTTTAGTGATGGTACATTTCTTATTGATTCTTTTAAAGACTTACGATCAATATTTAACATTGCAAAATCTCTAATTATATCAATTGCTTTAAACCAAAAGAAACGTAGTTTTTTTAGTTCAACTAAAAATTTCTTTATTTTTTGATTTTCCATATCAAAATCACTATAGAATAATCTCTTAATATATCTAATATCAATTTGTTTGTCACCAGATAATCCTTGCAATTTTCTTTGCTGGTTCAATTCTTCTTCAATTCCATAATAATCTCGATATATAGCAACCGGTATATCGTTTCCCATACCTTCAAAATCTCTTGAAACAATATATACATAATAATTAAATAGTTTATTATTAAACATATGATTCCAAACGGTTTCTTCAGAACTTCCAATGATTCCAGATCCAACAGATGCTACTGTACGAAGTAAAGCAGAACCTTGAACTTTGCAATAACTTACTATTATTTCATTTAAATCATCAATCT
>JAVWBB010000114.1:0-1668 GCA_036649735.1 Bacilli bacterium | reverse complement strand
ATAATGGAATAATAAAAATTCAAAAATTAAAAGATTAACAAAAGTATTAGTTTTTATATGGATATACTCTCTAGTGATGATTATTGATATAGTAAAGAATGTATTAAAAAAACGTTTAAATTAAATTTAAGCGTTTTTTTAAAAAATCGAGAAAAGTTAACGCCTTTTGGCATTTTCATATAGAATAATTTAGCAAAACAAGTTTTTATGCGGTGTTATTGCTTTTTTTTGAAAATTATAGTTCTTTATATTGAGATGTAAATGGGCTATTTTTTGCCGAGTTGGAAAATATTTATTTAATAATGAGCAGAATAATATCAGTACTAAACATAATAAAACTACCTGTTAACAAATATGTGTTGACAGGTGATTATTATTAGCATATAATTAAATGGTATTAAAAAGAAGGAGGAAATAAAATGGCAGTTAAATTAAGATTAACGAGATTAGGTTCAAAGAAAAAGCCTACTTATAGATTAGTAGCGTCTGATTCAAGAAGACCAAGAGATGGGGAGTATTTAGAATTATTAGGTACTTATAATCCAACTAAGGAAGAAGTTTTTGTTAATGAAGAATTAGCAATTAAATGGTTATTACTTGGAGCTCAACCAACTGATACCGTTAGAAGTATTTTAAGTAAACAAGGAATCATGAAAAAATTTGCAGATACAAAATCTGGTAAATAATTATGAATTTAATTTTATTAACAGAAACAATTGTTAAGGGAATTGTTAAAAATCCTAATAGTGTTTCTGTCAAAGAATTTGAAACTAATGAAGAAAATACAATGCTAATTGATGTAACAGTTGAAGCTGATGATATGGGTGTAGTTATTGGTAAAGAAGGAAAAGTTGCCAATGCTATTAGGACTTTAGTTCAAGCAAGTAGTTATTTAGAAGATAATAAAAGAATTCAAATAAACATTGATAGTTTTTAAGAGGAGGAAATTATGGGTAAATTAGGTAATAGACAAAATAAAACTTTAGTATGTACTGTATGTAATGAAGAAAATTATCGTACTAACAAAAATATTAAAAATACAACAGAAAGATTAGAACTTAATAAATATTGTGCAAAATGTATGAAACATACACCACATAAAGAAAAAAAATAATAAGTTAAGAGGGTAATTATGATAAATGTAAATGATTTTAAAAATGGAGTAACTATTAAATTAGATAATAATTTATTTGCAGTATTAGAATTTCAACATGTAAAACCAGGAAAAGGGCCAGCATTTGTTCGTACAAAACTTAAAAATTTAAGAACCGGAGCAACAATTGATCATACTTTTAATGCAGGAGTTAAAGTTGAACCCGCTAGAGTAGAAAAAAAAGATATGCAATTTTTGTATAAGATGAATAATATATTTTATTTTATGAATATGGATGATTATGAACAAATTGAATTAGCTAAAGATTTAATTGGCGACGATAGTGGATATTTAACAGAAAATTTAAATATTAGTATTACTTTTTATGAAGGAGAAGTTTTAGGGCTTACTCTTCCAGATAAAATAGAAATGGTAGTGACTTCTACTGAATCAGTAGTTAAAGGAAATACCACTTCTAGTGCCATGAAAGATGCAACCCTTGAAACGGGATTAATTATTAAAGTTCCATTGTTTGTTGAACAAGGAGAAAAAATACTTATTTCGACAAAAGATGG
>JAVWBB010000113.1:0-1674 GCA_036649735.1 Bacilli bacterium | reverse complement strand
ATTCTTAAGAAAGGTAGGATAGTATATGCACACAATTATTGAAAGAGAAAAAGCAATAAAATTATTCTTAAAATTTAAATCATATTCTAGAACAGTAAACAAATTAGGTTATCCAAGTACTAGGACTTTAAGAAGATGGATAGAAGAATACAATAAAAACGGATTTTTACATAAAAAATTTAAGAAAGAAAATAATTGTTTTTATAAGAGTAGATACACTGATGATCAAATTAATATAGCAATTTCACATTATTTAGAATATGGCGAATGTATATCTTTTACAGTTAGAGAATTAGGTTATCCTAGTAAAGGAATATTAAAAAATTGGTTAGTTGATAAAAATATTAAAACTAATAAAATATTTTGTAATAGTGATTTTGTTGATAAAGCATTATCTGACAAACAAAAAAATAAAAATAATGTTACTTCTATTAAAAATTTAAATTATGATATAATTAATAATAAAGAAAAAAAGGAAGTTAATTATATGAAGAATGATGTCCATAAAAATAAAAGTAAAATAAGAGATAAGACTAAGTATGAAGATAAAAATAGCGCTAAGAATTATGAAGATCTACTGGAAGAATTGGAAAAAGTAAGACTTGAAAGAGATGTTTATAAAATGGCGGCTGAATTAATAAAAAAAGATATAGGCATTAATAAAGAAAATTTAACAAATCCTGAAAGAACAATAATTATTAATGCCCTAAATAATAAATATTCTATAAAATCTTTGCTTAAAATATTAAACATATCTAAAAGCGTTTATTACTATAATAAACGGCAGTTATTAAATAATAAATATGATTATTTAAAACCTACTATAGTCAATATTTTTAATGATAGTTTTAAAACCTACGGTTATAGAAGAATCCATATTATTTTAAAAAAAGAATTTAGTATAACTATTTCTGAAAAAATTGTTAGAAAAATTATGAAAGAAGAAAAATTAATAGTAATAACAATAAAAAGAAAAAAATATAATTCTTACAAAGGTGAATTAAGTCCTGAAGTGCCAAATGAAATAAATAGAGATTTTCACGCAAAAAATATAAATGAAAAGTGGCTAACAGATATTACCGAATTTTCAATACCGTCTGGCAAAATATATTTGTCTCCATTAGTTGATTGTTTTGATGGAGGCTTAGTGAGTTGGAGTATAGGGACTAGTCCTAATGCTGAACTAGTAAATACAATGCTCGAATCAGGTATTTTAAAATTAAATAACGGCGAAAAGCCTATTATACATTCTGATAGAGGATGTCATTATAGATGGCCCATTTGGATAGATATTATGGATAAAAACAAATTAAAAAGATCAATGTCTAAAAAAGGATGTAGTCCTGATAATTCTGCTTGTGAAGGATTTTTTGGAAGAATTAAAAATGAAATGTTTTATAATAAAAAATGGAAGGGAGTCTCCACTAACGAATTTATAACCATATTAAATACATATTTAATATGGTACAATGAAAAGAGAATTAAAATAAGTTTAGGTGGATGTAGTCCAATGGAGTATAGACATAAATTGGGATTGTAATTAAAAGTCCAAAAATATGTCCGCACCCCCAATAATAACATTTATATTAACATCACACGATTAGTGCGACGAATTTCTCTAATGGGGCGCCATATCGGGATCGAACCGATGCATAACGGAACCACAATCCGCCG
>JAVWBB010000112.1:0-1677 GCA_036649735.1 Bacilli bacterium | reverse complement strand
AGTTGCTAAAGAATAAGAAAAAATCATTTAGGACGTAAAAAGGGATATTTGAGACCAGGATAAAATCATAAATTAAGGAATTTTCAAAGTAGTATTTAAAAAACGCTACTTTTTTGATATTATATTAAAGGTGATAATTATGCCTAGAATATCAAAGGAATTAATAGAATTCAAAAAATTGTTGGAAGAAGATGAATTAGAAACATATAAAAATGAAGTAATTGAAGATTTAAATCTTGATTTTTTAATTGATTATGTATATGAAAAAGAATTTTTGCTAGAAGATTCTAGAAATTATAGTTACACATTGCATTCAATTGAGGAAATATTATTAATAACAATATTTGCACTATTAGCTAATTGTAATACGTATAAGGAAATGGAAATATTTATGGAAGTTCATCAAGAATGGTTAATGAAAAAACTACAATTGTTATTTGGCTTGCCGTCTATATCAACAATAAGAAGAGTTATTTCTATTTTAAAACCAGATGAATTAGAAAATTTATGTAATGAAATTTTCTTTACTTATGTAAAAGAAAAAGGAAGAATATTTGAAGATGAAAATCTTATAATTGAAGATATATATTCACTAGATGGAAAAACAGCAAATGGATCTGAGGTAAATACGGAAAAAGGTTTAGTAAAAAAAATAAATGCCATGAGTGCATATTCAATTAAATATAATAAAACAATATCTACTGAATTTATTGAATCAAAGACTAATGAGATTCCAACATGCCCGAAGCTTTTAGCAAAGTTTAATATAAAAGATTCCATTATTACTTTTGATGCTTTAAATACTCAAGAAAAAACAATAAAATATATTAAAGATAACAAAGCACATTATGTTGTACCAGTTAAAGATAATCATAAAGATATTGCTGAGGAATTAAAAACATATTTTAGTGATATTGAATTTCTAGACAATTGTAATAAACATATAACAAGTGAAAAAGCACATAATAAAATAGAAAAACGAGAATATTATTTTACAAATGACATAACGTGGATATCTGATATTTCTAAATGGTCTGGTTCAAAATCAATAGGATACCTAAAAAAATTTAGTAATGACATATTAGTTGAAGAACGATATTTTATATCCGATATAGATTCAAATTATGTTGAATTATTATCTAAAGTTATAAGAAGTGAATGGCAAATAGAAAATAATTTACATTGGTATTTAGATACTGTATTTAAAGAAGATGACAATAAAAGCTATATAAAAAACAGCCAAAAAAATTTGAACATAATAAGAAAATTTTGCTTAGGAATAATAAAGCAAATAAAGGAAAATTACAATAAAAGTGTTAATAGTATTAGGCAACTTTTAAGCATAAACTTTGATAATGAAATAGAGAAACTATTCAAGTCTCTCTAAAATTCCTTAATTTATGATTTTATCCTGATTTGAGACATATTTAATATCTTTTTTTAAAATTTTATGTTATACTTTTTTTGTCATACGGGTGTATTCTTGTATGATAGGGTATAACCTATTTTGGTGCAGCGACGGTGGGTCTCTTCTCCGTATAATTTCAATGGCAATGCTAATGTCTTTGACGTAAACGGTTTGGACAACCCGGGTAATTTGACTAATGATAATGTCAATAATCCTGTCGGCTTGCGCGTATTTTCTCTGATACTAAGAGATACTGTAAAAGGAATAAT
>JAVWBB010000111.1:0-1713 GCA_036649735.1 Bacilli bacterium | reverse complement strand
TTGGCAGGGGTGGAGAGAATCGAACTCCCAACAGCGGTTTTGGAGACCGTTATTATACCATTTAACTACACCCCTATGTGCACTTGCAATTAAATTATAGCATATTATCAAATAATGTACAATATTTTATTTATTATTCATAAAATTAAGTAGGTGATTTTATGACTTTAATTAAATATACTTCTTCTGAGCGTGATCTTTTAGCACGCCTTATGAGGGCCGAAGCTATTGGAGAAGGTGATTTAGGTATGCTTATGGTTGGAAATGTAGGTGTAAATAGAGTTATGACTAACTGTCTTACTTTTAAGGATATACGTACTCTTCAACAAATGATTTATCAAAAACCAGGTGGATTTTCAGGGATAACTAGTCCTCTATTTTTCAGTAATCCTACAACTTTAGAAAGAAATTTAGCAGACCGCGTTTTAAAAGGTGAATATTATTATCCTGCTACTAATGCATTATGGTTTTATGCCCCTAAAAAAGGTACAGATTGTTTATCTTTTTGGTGGGAACAGTCACTAGCTGGTAGATATAAAAATCATTGTTTTTATAAACCTAATATAGGAGTATGTAAGGAAATACATTAAATTGTATTTTTTTTTAAAATAAAATCCACTGATAGTGGATTATTTTAAATTAAAATTGTTTGATTAATTGATAAATTTTGACTTTTCAAATTATTTTTTCTTATTATTTCATCTACTGTTGTATTATATTTTTGTGCTAAACTATAGAGAGTATCACCTTTTTTTACTGTATAAACAAGTGTTATTGGTATTTTTATTAGTTGACCGATTGATAAAAGATTAGTCGATAAATTATTAAATTTTTTTATTTGGTCTATAGTTATTTTATAATCATTTGCTATTTTATATAATGTGTCTTCCGCTTTTACATAATATTCAATATATGGTTTTTCTTTTTCTTTAAATGGTAGTATTAATTTTTGTCCTATTGATATATTGTTTGTTCCTAAATTATTTAGTTTAATTATTTCATCTACTGTTGTATTATGTTCTAATGCTATTTTATATAATGAATCTCCTGGTTTTACTATATAATATTCTTTTATTTCTTCAGGTTCTTTAAGAACAGGAATGAGCAATTTTTGACCAATTGAAAGAATTTGATTTTTTAATTGATTTAATTTTTCTATGTCTGACACTTTTACATTATATTTTTGAGCAATTTTATATAATGTATCTCCTGCTATTATTGTATAAACTTCATAATTACTTATTTCTTTTTTCTCTGGTATTTTAAGTACTTGACCTATACTTAATGTATTATTTTTTATATTATTAAGTGTTTTTAATTCATCCACTGTGATATTATATTTTTTTGCTATTCCCCAAAGTGAATCTCCTGGTTTTACTATATAAACATTTCCAAGTTCATAAGGTATATCTAAGTATCTACTTAAAGCTCTAACTATTGCATTAGCGTATTTTTTATAGTTATTCTTTAGTTGTTCTGGGTCATCTCCTTTACTATCTACAAATCCATATTCAATTATAACTGGTTCTGTTAAACCGGTGTCTCTATGGATAAAATAGTAGTCTTTTGATGAATCACTAGGTAATCTTCTTTGGTATGCTTTTCGTATATTTTGTCCTGCTCCTCCTAATTCTTCAAGAATTAGATTAGATAATTTGCTAGTATTTCTTAGAGCATATATTATCTCGGCTCCGTCGCCACCTCGTGATGGCT
>JAVWBB010000110.1:0-1760 GCA_036649735.1 Bacilli bacterium | reverse complement strand
AAATATAAAAATTAACCTTAATATCAATTTCCAAATGTCCTTTGTTAAGGCACCAGATTGATAGGAAACTCGAACTTTTATGTTTCGAGAGTAATAAATTACTAACTAAAAATAGTTAGTTTTTTTGTTATTTAAAAAATTCAAATAAAATATGAAAAAAGTTAAAAATTATAGTACAATAGAATAAATAGAGAGATGACTTAATGACTACAATATATTTGATTAGGAATAAAGTTATTACTAAATATATACGAATTATTGATGGATTGCAATCAATGTGGGTTGATTTGAATATAATTGAAAATTGAGTTTTAAGATGGCTATATTGCAAAGACACTATTCATGTATTATTATTTCAGATGATGCAAAAGTTATTGAAGTTGATAAAGATAAAGAAAGAGGTGTTATATGAAATATCAAGAATTTTATGAAAAATTAAATTTAGCAATAGACAAATCGTTAACTAATGGTTATTTAAAATATGAATTGCTATATTTAGATGAAATAGTAAAACTAGCTAATATAATTGTTGAAAATACACCCCAATTTGAAAAAAAGAATTATAATGAACCCATACCACTGAATAATTCTATTTCAATGACAATCGATTTTTTTGATAGTTTAAATCCAAAGTATTCATATATGTTTCAAAATATATTACAAGAAAGAAGTATTTATAATGGGAAAATAGAAAGTTCGGTAAAATTTTATAAAATATTGGGAACAGAAGAACAGGAACAGTATGGTGGTCAACATCGAGAAAATCGTTCTGAAGTATTAAAAAATGGATTTGTTCATATTGATTATTCTGAAACAAAAGATGACGTGTATAGTATTACTCATGAAATAACTCACAAGTTTAGTCAACCAAAAAATCAAAATAGTACAATTAAAAGTTTTTTAGGTGAAACATCAACTATTACAATGGAGTATTTATTACAGGACTTTTTAAATGAAAATGATTATAATGATGAAAACATGATTCACAAAAATAATAGATTTTCAGAAACTTATGATGATGCATGTGCTATAATATTTGAAAATATTTTAATTCGTTTATATAAAGAGAATAATCATAAAATTACTTCTGATATATTAAAAAAATATTTATCTTCATTGAATAAAGATTCTAAATTGTTTGAAATACTATCTTCAAATGGTGAAAAATTTTTGAATGAAATTGTTAAATCAGGATCATTGCAATTTAATAAAAGACAAAGATATGTTATTGGAACTGTGTTGGCAAGTGATTTTCATAGCAAGATAAAAGAAAATATAACTAAAAAGGAAGAATTATTTTATTTAATTGATATTCTTGGGCATACAGATTTAATGACTAATGATGATTTATCGCTGTTAGGTAAATTAGATATCCCAATAATTGAAAACGGTCAGTTAAAAATTGGAGAACAATCTATGAATCGTTTAACTAATAATTATAAAAAAGAAATAGAAGAAATTAAAATCACAAAAAAGAATAATTCTCATCAATCATAAATAATATAATTAAATATATTTTTTATAATAATTTGCGATATGTTTTTTAGGGTTAGTAAGTTATTACTTACCATTAACTTTGCAGGAGTTGTTGTACTCCTACCATAAGGACACCAAAAAGCAGTGACTCAAACTCTCCATAAAATAAGGGCAGTTCGAGTTTTTTATTAATTAAAGCCTTATTATATTAATACTTTTGCTAAATAATTTGTTTTCTTGAAAGAACAATATATATGGTGACATTTATGGTGGCATTTGTGGTG
>JAVWBB010000109.1:0-1774 GCA_036649735.1 Bacilli bacterium | reverse complement strand
TTACATCTAAAATATTAATGTAAAATGATGTAAAAGCAAAGTAAATAAATTTACACAGTAAAATAAAAAATTAAGTTATGCAAATGTAGTAATACATGATTATTAGTATTATAAATAAAAAGTCCTTGCGTAATTTTATGATATTTAATACAATAATAATGAAATTAAGCATTTCATTGCATGTGATAAATGTTGTCTAAATTTATTTACAAAACTAAATTCCATAATTAATATTAAGAGACAATTTAATTTTTAATTAGAAATCGTTAAGATATGTTTAATACATCTTAAATAAAGCATTCAAATTTTAAATAAATATGATATAATATCTGATAGAAGAAAGTTATCTTAAAAATTAGTAAAGGAGTACTAAAATGGAATGTGTTAAATGTAGTAAAATAATAGAGGACCGTGATTTATATTGTGGATATTGTGGTGTTAATCAATCAAAATTTATAAAATATATCAACAAGGTAGAAGATAAGATACACAAAGATAGAGATAAAAATTATAATAACAATGTTAAAAATGCACAGTGGAAATTAAAAAAATTAGAACAGGATAAACAAGCTGAAATTGTCAGAATTACAAATAACAGATGGCAATCAACTGGAAATAATTTTTCTTATAATATGACAGAAGGAAAAATAATGATAAATGGTCAGGTGTATATTTTTTCGGATATAAATGGAGCGGAAATTAATGCCATAACAGGTTTTAGAACAATCACTAATACTACTGGAAAAAACAATCAAAAATCAAAAAAACACATTTCATTAGGTGGAGCTGTAGCCGGAGCATTAATTAACCCCCTTGGTGCAGTTATTGGAGGTTCTGTTTTAGGTAAAACTACCACTACAGGAGATTACAATCATATAACTACATCAAATGATATACCTATATGTCATCATATTGGTGTTTTAATAAATCTTAATGGCTTTAATACAGAAATAATTCTGTTATCTAACACTGTTGACCAAAAAAGTTCTATATATAATTGCACAATTAATAACGCTCAAGATATTGTAGATACTTTAAGAAGATTTTCAACTACACCTATTTCAAAAAAATGGCTCAACCCAGAGGAAGAACAAAGTGTTTTGGATTTTGACCCTCAAATCGAAGAAGCAGCTAAAGAATTACAAAAAGTGATTAACAGCAAACCAAATTACGATATTCCAAAAAGTTATTATAAATAGGAGGTAAATATGAAAGTATGTAGAAAATGCCAAATTGAATATAAAGATGATTATGCATATTGTCCAAGATGTGGAACTCCGTATGATAATAAAGTGAAAAAAGTAGAAGTTCAAGAAGAAGTAAACGGAAGCATCATGGATATTACTAAAAAAATATGGAATATATTAGGATATATTTTAGGATCATTGCTAATATTAACTCATATTATAACCATTGGCAAACATCCTGGAAAGAGTATTTTAGTTATTCTATTTGGGTTAAGCTTATTTCAAATTTTTTATAAGCTTATTAGTAATAAATTTGTTACCATTAACGAAAAACATTTAACGCTGTATCGCATTCTTTTGCCTATTACTATTTTGGTTTTATTGATGATATTTTTTCCCATTAGTTAAAAACAAAATAAATCTAATAATAGTGTGCCACAAAATAATCATATTATAGAAAATAATGATGAAAAAATTAATAAATTGCAAATCCAAGAACAGGTAAGAGAAAATAAAAAAATGATAGCGAACAATCATCTGTTGAGTAAGAAAAAAAATAATATAGTAGTATATAAATTAAAATACAA
>JAVWBB010000108.1:0-1790 GCA_036649735.1 Bacilli bacterium | reverse complement strand
TCATTTTAATTGTTTAAAAATTTTTTCAAAATCTTTATATGTATTTATTTCATAATCAGTTCTAAAGTTAAATAATTCATGTAATTCATCCGTTAAAATGTCTCTAGTATATCCGGGAATGTACCCGTCACCTTTAGATTCAATTACAATCATACTTTTTAATTTTGATAAAATTTGTGAAGTTGTATATTTATAATCTAATTTCTTTTCTAATAATCTATAAATAAATAATGAAATAAAACATGTCATAAAATGTGCCTTAATCCTATCTTCTCTTGATAGATTAACAGGTCTAGCAAGAAAATCTGTTTTCATTATTCTGAAGGATTCTTCAATTTCCCATCTACCTTGAGATATTTTTAATATTTGTTCTATATTTCCAACTAAATTAGTTGTAAGGGCATAGTAGCCATCATATTTTTCTTCATTTTTTATTAGTTCTTCATCTAAACTTAATTTATCATTTACTGCTAATTCACCATTATCAGTTAATTTTAAATTATTAATAAATCTTTTGTAATCATTTTGATTTTTTCCTTTTCTTATTGCTTGGTTATTGTTTATAGCATTTTTTGCTCTGTCGATTTGATTATTTCTAATATTTCTATTGTAATCAAAGTATTTAAAACAAAATGTTACAATTAAATCTTGCTTAACTGATTTTGTTTCAGTTTGAATAATCTTATAAAATAAAGTGTTGTAATATTTTTCTTTTAATGCAACATTACTTTTAATATCATTCAAATTGTAGGTGTTTTTTAAATTGCCAGCAATTCTCCATTCAGAATCATCAAATACTTGATTTAAAATATCAATTTTTAATTTTTTTAATGATTGTGTTATTACAAAACCTCGTCCATCTTTTATATTATATTTTTTTATTTCGTCTGATGCGAGACCAGCATCAGTACATAAAATCATTTTAGTATTAGATAGTTTAAATTTATTCACGATTTTAGTTTCTTCAGGAATTAAAGATTTTTGCTCATTTTGATTTCCTGGATAAATATTAAATGATAATGGTAAACCATCGCCATCCATAAATAATCCCATACCTACAATAGGGTTAGGTCTATTTTCTTTGGATATTCCATATTTTCTTAAATCATCATCTTGATTGATTTCAAAAAAATAATTTGTACAATCATAGTAAATTATATCAGAGTTTCTATCAATTACATTTTTACTATTTTCAAATAGTTTTTCTTGAATATAATCTGAATTTTCAGCAATATAACTTAATGCTCGATACTCATCATGAAGATTGAATTTAGGCTGTTTAATAAAGTTTTTACATTGCTTAAATGTTTCTAATTTTGAAGATGGATATATAATTCTTGAATAAGTTAAATATGAAAAAACTTCATTTAAATTAAATTCAAATTTATATTTTTTAGATATTTCATCACAAATATCTTTTATTTTCAAATCATTATATAGTGCTTCTAAAAACAAGTATCCCACATTAAAATTATTTTGGATATTCATAGGAATAATTTTTTTATTATTTCTTTTTATAATGACTGTTTCATTTTTACTATTTTCATCATTATATTTCTTTATATATTCTTTAAGCCAAATATTGTAATCAGTATCACCAGCCATTATTTTAATATCATTCAAATTACCAAGACGTTTAACAATTTTTGTTGATCTTTTGCCATTTTTAGAATAATCTTTAATAATATAAAATAATGTAGCATTTTTCGATTTAGAAATTTTAAGTCTCATATCATAATCACCCATACCTTATACCTATATTATACACCACTCCGCAATGGTACGCAATA
>JAVWBB010000107.1:0-1816 GCA_036649735.1 Bacilli bacterium | reverse complement strand
ACACCACGTACAGCACAATTGTCTTGGACTGTGAATTTTTAGTTTTTAAATTTCGATTTAAGTAGAGCTTAAAATTTGTTATTAAATTAATTATACAGCTTAAAGCCTTATAGTTTCCTATAAGGCTTAATGTTATTTATAAATATGTGACTAGATCAAATTTATGTCGGCTTACTTGTATTGTGATCAGGTTGGATTCCTTTATCTTTTTGATCGGTGACTGGATTAGAAATAGCATCAGGCTTTGGTTTAGTTGAGGGATTAACTTCGGTATGCTCATTTACTTGGGCTTGAAAAGCTGTTTCGCTATCTTTTGTTGC
Source organism: Bacilli bacterium (assembly GCA_036649735.1). Lineage (GTDB taxonomy): Bacteria > Bacillota_I > Bacilli_A > RF39 > UBA660 > JAVWBB01. Next base: position 1,496 of record JAVWBB010000107.1, on the reverse strand, counting down.
TTTTTTAGAAAAATTTTTAAAATTAGACATCTTAAATCTTCTGTACTTTATTGTAGAGAGCCAAGAATACACTTTAAAATAAGTTACAATAGGGGAGTTTTAAGATCTATATGTTGATATATGTGCTAAATATAAAATATATTTTTGAAAAAATTATTAATAATAGAATTAATTGTGTATAACTTACTCAATCTTATGGTTTAATAATAAATATGTTGTTTTTTAGTTTAAATCATTAATACATAAACCATACAATTATAATTTATGAATAGTAAAAATCATTGGAAGATATATTTATTTGAATATTAAAAATATAATTAAGATTGATAAATTTTAAAATATTATCTTTACATTCGTTGTATAATTGTACGATTAAAATATTTTAATTGTATATGCTGTGTATAAGTGTTAGCTTTTATGGATATTTAGGGCATAGGTTACACTAATTATGTGGTGGAGAAGATTTATAGTGAATAAATCTACATTAAGCTCATATGCACTTTTATTGTTGTTTTTTCTATTAGCCTTCATGTGGTATTTTTTAATTTATCGTTCTTAATAAAAATTTACCCATCCCCACCATTTTGGATCGGGGATTTTTTTGACTTAGAAATTTAAACAAATAAATTAAGATGATGTAGTATGCTGTAAATACATGAATTTAAAATATTGATTTAGTTAAAATAAATAAGTTTTAAAAAACCCACTAGAATGGGAAGTGGGTTCTCTGATCGGTATGATGCGATCTCATACTTTGCGTTGATATTTGAACCTGTCGATTATAGCTCGAACAAGGCTTTAATTTTTTGGAAACGCTTATCCTGTTACTGCTCAAACATTACCGTATCGCCTACGAATTCGATCAAAATGATTCTAACACAGAATTTAAAGTTAATTTAATAATTGTTTTATTATTTTGTTTTAGCTTTAATTAAGTAAAATTTAATTTATTGCTATTTAAAAGTTTTGATATAGGTTGTCTATTTTTTGTAGAGTGGAATTGGGAATTAAAATCCTTGCTTTATTTTTAATTTTAGTATTTTGATTAAAGTTTGAATAAATTAAAATTACAAATAATATTTGTTTTTATAAATCCATATTTATGAACTTGTTAAGGTGGTTAATCATTTTTATATTATTTAACTTACAACTGGACACATATTAATTGTATCTATAATTAAATTAAAAGCCTATGGTGGCTGAGTGTTAGATATTTATCTACACATCATTATATAGGAGAGACTATAATGTCTCAGAACCAAGATAACTCAAAACAGCTACCTAATCAGCAAAACCCATCTCCAGGTCAACAAGTGCAGTCTGAACCTAAAACCCCACCTGTACAGCCTGGCACACAGCAATCAGAGCCAAAACAACCTAAAGAAAATAATGAGCAAAATAAATAACCATGCTCCGTATCTGATGATGCAATAGTTTATTAGTAATAAGTATCAAATACAGCACCAACAATGATTATTGTATGGTGCTGTCCTAAT
>JAVWBB010000106.1:0-1846 GCA_036649735.1 Bacilli bacterium | reverse complement strand
AAGTCAAATTTTTGAAAAAAATAGTAAAATAAATTTCAATAAATTATTAGATTTATACAAAATCTTTACTTTTTTTAGATATACAAAGTGTTGATTTTACTAGCTTTTTAAAATTGAGTACCTGGACAAACTGTCTATAGCTTTAACCAATTTACTGACTTTATAAGGTGCTAAAATATATAAAAATTGCTTAAATCTAATAATTTACCCAATATAAAAAATTAGAAAAATTAAAAATAAAATTACAAAGGAGAATATATGATTATATATATTTATAACACAAAAACCTTACAAGTAGTGGCAAGACCAATTGTAAATTCATATGGAGAGTTTAAAGCTGAACCAGCAAGATATTATCCAGAATGGAATAAAGACAATCATATATCAACTGAAGTAGAGTTCCAAAATCCTATATTAGATTCTGCAGTAATAAGAGAAAAAACTAGAGAAGAGTTAATTCTACTAGATAATAAAACTGAGTTGCTTCAGGATGGAGAATACATTGAGAATAATAAAATTATTAGATTAGAAGCTCCAAGTTATTTATTTAAAAAATTATGGAATAAAGAGAATAATTTATGGGAAGAAGGAGCAACTCAGGGAGAGGTTAATCTAGAAGTAAATAAACTTATAGATGAATTTACAATACTTGGAGAACAAAAAGAACGATGGATAAAATATGGATTTGATGTATTACAAATTGAAAATAAAATGGCAGAAAATATACTTCAAAGAAATTATTTGTTAACATTAGGAGGAGAAAATTAAAGTGGTAATAGTTGATGAAGCCTTAAAAATAATTAATAAATTTATTCCAGATAAAAATACTCAAAGTCAAATGGAAATAGAGCTAAAGAAGTTAGAGGTAGAAGATTTTAATAATAAGCGAGGAAGTAGCTTAGAGAAAGCAGTGAGTATGGTATTTCCTTTTATAGCATTTATATTTTGTGGCTTTCTTATAAGTAATCTTTTAGGAATGTGGATAGGTTTTATATTTAAGACTGAATCTCCAATATTTCCTATAGATGATAGGATGTATCAAATTATAATGATTTATTTGACAGGGTTCTTTGGAAATAGAAGTATTAAAAGTTGGAGGGGAGAGAAATAAAAAATATTTTTGAGAATTTACTTAATTATCTACATAATTTAATTTTTTGGCTTAGTGCAGGATTTGTAAGTGCTATTGGTGGAATAGATGGAGATATAAGAGTTTTATTCACTCTAACTATTATAGATTGTATTACAGGATTTTTAAAAGCTATTAAAGAAAGAAATGTTTTATCTAAAAAAATGTATGTAGGGTTTATCCTCAGAAAGCCAGCTATCTATTTAGCCATTATAACAATGAATCAATTAGATAAATCTAGTTTTTTAAATGATATAAATATTTCACTTAGAGTTTGTATGATTACTGGTTGTATTATTATGGAGTCTATTTCTATAATGGAAAATTTAACCAAACTAGGTATAAAATTTCCTGGTATTATAGAAAATATATTAGCAGTGAAAAAAGAAAAGTTAGATAAATAAAAGTAATATAAAAAAGTAAAATATTATAAAAATATAAAAAAGGTGCATTTTGGGTGCACCTATAAAAAAAACACCTTGAAAACCATTGGTAATCAAGGTGTTTTATATTTTTAATTATTATTCCCACACAATAATAAAAATATTTGTAAAAAATTTTAAATATTTTAACAATTACTATTGAGTAGAATGATTTTATGATTTGGGATATTTTTATAGACTAAAGTTTGAATTTATTATAATACCTTCTGTATTTTTTCTACAAAGAATGGTATAATATCTTCTACAAAGAAAGAGGAGATGTAATAAATGGAAA
>JAVWBB010000105.1:0-1984 GCA_036649735.1 Bacilli bacterium | reverse complement strand
GACTCAAAATCGTGTAACGAAAGTTGTAGGAGTTCGATTCTCCTCACGAGCACCAGAAAGTTATACTGCCCGTATTTACGGGCTTTTTTAATATAAATTTATATTAGGTCTTATTTAGGTTTTATTTTTCTAGATTATTTAATGTATTTATTATATCTTTTTGTTTTTTAGGGAATATATGATAGTAAGTACTTTCAACAATTTGAATAGTGTCTCCAAGGTCTATCAGTGACTTCTCTACTATCACAACCACAATTAATTAATAAGCTTGCATGAATGTGCCTAAAACCATGTAACCTTATTTTTTTCACACTAGATTTTAATATATATTTATTTAAAGCTCTTAATAAATTAGTTTGAGGCATTAGTCGAATATTTCCAAATAGCAATCTGCTGGTATTATATCCATATATTTTAATCTCTTGATCTTTATATTTTTTAATATAATTTATTAAATTATCATTTAAATCAATACTTCTATTAGAATTATGAGTCTTAGGGCTAGTTATTACATAAAGTTATTTGTAACTTTTATAACATAATGATTTGTTTATTCTTAAACTTTTTTTATCAAGGTCTATATCTTCCCATGTCAATGCCAACATTTCTCCTATTCTTACTCCTGTATAGTAAAGAAATTCAAATATTAGTTTATACCGAACGTTGTCAACTACTTTTATGAATGTCAAATATTCATAATATGTCAAAAAGTTTAATTTTTTTTTAACAGGTTCATCTATTCTACAAGTTATAATCTTGATATGCAACGTTAATCAAAGGGATACTTATAACTGCACCATTTTAAAAATTCTCTCATATAATTTATTAAAGAATTTTAATATTTTAAAGAAATATTTTTATTTGATAAACTTTTTTCCACTTATTTATTAAAATTGAATTTATATATTAGATATTTTATAATTTTTAAAAAAACTATATATCCATTTTTCCATCATTTTGCTAATGCACTAAAATTTGGTTTAATATTCAATCTTATCATATCCTTTATCACTAACTCTAATTTCACTTTTATCATCTCCCTCCAAGGTGATTTTATTATAATTTAAAAATGTAGGAAAACCAACATTTTACTTTGCCAGAATCCTACATTTTATGTCATTTTATTTTAATGTAAATGTCAGAATAAAATGTAGGTTTATGACAATAACTTTTGTAGGTTTTTGACAACTTAATTATCATAAAACTGACTGATGAATTTGGTGAGGGATTTTTTTCAACAAATTTTCGAATGATGAGAAAATTTTATTTAGTATATCTAATTTGGAAGACAGTGTCTTCCAAATTAAGTTGGTCACATTATTTAGAATTAATAAAGGTAGATTAAGATGTAAAAAATATAAGTGAAAAGTATATTATACATTCTGATAGAGGATGTCATTATAGATGGCCCATTTGGATAGATATTATATTTAATAAAGAATGTAGTTCTCATAACACTGCTCGTGAAGGATTTTTTGGAAGAATTAAATATGAAATGTTTCATAATAAAAAATTGAATGGATTCTTCACTAGCAGATTTATAAATATATTAAATATGGTACAAAGAAAAGAAAATTGAGAAAAGTCTAGGTAGATGTAGTTCTGTTGAGTATAGACATAAATTAGGATTGTAATTAAAAGTCCAAAAATATGTCCACACCCCCAACTTTGACATATTTATCACTTTTAATAATAACATTTATAAGAGTGCAACAAGAGAAGAAATAGAAAAATATTAGGAACAAATAAGGTAACTATAATAACAATACTAAATGAAATGATTGATAGAAATTTAATTATAAAAGAAGGACAATTGAGAAATATTATTTATAAATTGAAATATTTAAATATTTAGTTGTTGATACTAAGAATATTATAGTATCAGCAATTTTTTTATAAAAAAACTCCCATATGGGAGTATAAACTTAATTGGAGCAGGTGATGGGAATCGGACCCACGTTAGCAGCTTGGAAGGCTGAAATTC
>JAVWBB010000104.1:0-2086 GCA_036649735.1 Bacilli bacterium | reverse complement strand
TATCAGTTGCAGTATATGTAACTTTATGATTTCCAACATTTAATAATGTTGTAGTTGTAATATTAGGTATTGCTGTTAAAACATCTAAATCATCAACAACATTAACGCCTATTGCTAAATCATAATTACTTCCTGCTAATATTAATATATCTACGGGATTAATATTAACTACCGGTTTATGATCTATCACTAGCGGATTTTCCTCCGGTTTTTCTACCGGTTTTGTTTCTGGCTCTTTTTCTGTTTCATCTGGTCCCACTGGTATTTCTTCTATATCTTTACCTGGATTAGCAAAAGTAAACATATAAAGACTCATGAAAATGAATAGTATAATTGCAAAAATTTTCTTCTTACTCATAATTTTTTCCCCCTTTATGATATAAAAAAACATTTAATTTCATAATATGATTTTATGAATTTAAATGCAACTGACTGCCATGATATAAATGCTATATTTATACTTTAGGCTCTAAAGCTTTGCGCCTTTTCCTTTTGGAAAATTTGCCAATATCGTTTCTTATGAACATACGTTATCACATTTTTATCTTTTTTTCAACTGTTTTTTGCGTTTTTTCACCAACTTTTTATTATAATTTTGTATTTTACCCTAAAACAGAGGCCAAATTTTCAAAATTACTCTTCCTACTATATCTTCTTTATTAATTAAAATTGCACCGTCATTTTCTTTATTATCTCCCATTACAAGATATTTAGACAAAGGAATAAACTCATCAATAACACATACATTTTCTTCTTGGTTTCTAAAATTTCTTGTTTTTATTTTTTCTAATGGCATACCTATTACTCTTTTTATTAAATATCTTGAATCTTTATTTTTAATTACAACAACCTCATATTTTTTTACTTCAAATGATTTATAGATTAATTTATTAATTACAACAACATCATTTTTATATAAACTTGGTTCCATTTTTTTATCAAAAACTACATCTATTGCTACAATATATTTAACAATTATCGCTACAACTACTGTTATTATTAAGTATATGCTAATCTCTTTTATTATTACTTTTATTTTATTCATTAATTACCCGCCTTTACAAAATGACACACTAAAAAAACATAAACTTTATTCATTTGTATTATGTTACAAACTATAAACTTTATGCTTTAGGTATTTTAAATAATTATATTTAATCTATTGGGCAGTATATCCTCCATCAACTGGTAATGTAACACCTGTTATAAACGATGCTTCATCGCTTAATAAAAAGATTATTGCGTTTGCTATTTCATCAGCAGTTCCTAATCTTCCAATAGGATGTGCTGCTTTTATAAGTTCTAGATGTTCGCTAGGAACTTCTGCTAAAATAGGTGTATCAACATATCCTGGGGCAATTGCATTAATTCTAATATTTTGTTTAGCATAAGCAATAGCCATTGATTTAGTCATATTTACAATTCCACCTTTAGATGCTGAATAAGAAAAAGCAGATGGGCTTCCAACTAAACCTAAAATAGACGCCGTACTGACAATTGCTCCTTTAGTGCCTTGATTAAGCATAGCAGATACAGCGTATTTGCAAGTTAAAAATACCCCTGTTAAATTAATGCTAATTAATCTATTCCATCCTTCAAAGGTTTCAGCATGGCATGGTATTCCACTTCCAATTCCAGCATTAGCAACGGCATAATCAACATGTCCAAATTTATCAACAGTTTCACTAAATAATTGTTTGATGTTTTCTTCACTAGAAACATCAGTCTTTATAAACGTAATTTTAGGATTATTTAAAGATGCGATGACATCTGCTCCTTTTTCATTCCAATCTGCTACAACTACATCTGCTCCTTTATTAGCTAATTGGATTGCTGTTGCAAGACCAATTCCACTCGCACCACCTGTTATAATGGCAACTTTATTAATAAAATTCATTTCTTCACCTCTTAATAATTATACCTCAATAACTTATTTATTGTAATTATTTACACATTTTATCTGTCAATTTTACATAAATTTACCAAATAAAAATTTAGTCCTTTTACAAACTAAATTTAAACTCACCAATATGGTGTCCCGTATAGGATTCGGACCTATGACCCACTGATTAAGAGTCAGTTGCTC
>JAVWBB010000103.1:0-2109 GCA_036649735.1 Bacilli bacterium | reverse complement strand
GGAAAACTTCGATAACTATTTTCCCTTTTAAACGTTTTGGAATTAAAAAGTAAAGAATATATTTGGTAAAGAGGCAATAAATAGAATACTAATGGAGTTATACGATGATTATGAAAAAAATAATATTAATAGTTTAATTGAATTTACTCATAAAATTTTTCTTGAAAATAAAACAGATCAACTTTTTATTGGCTGCGTTTTAATATTATTTTCACAAGCAGGGGTATAAACCTAGATATGATGCATCAAGAGAAAATTTATATTCTATAATTTTAGCTGCTAAAGAAAAAATAGGAGAAACTAATTTACTAGCATTTTATTTAGAAAGAGTAAATACTAAAAAAGGCATTAATAAATATCTAGGATCTGTTATTAATGATAAGAATATTGATGAGTATGCAGATTTGATTATTGATTATTTAGATCAATTTAAGCCAAGATTTGTATTAAATTTAAAAGAACATAAAAAAATGAATGAATACGCTAAAAGTAAAAATAAATGTGATAAGTAAGTGTAATTTATTTATTCCATTTAAAACACCATCAAAATAATCTATTGTATTGATGGAATTATAAAGAGATTGACTGTTGAAACCCTAATATAAAAATTAAAAGGAGATGAAATAGTAATGTTAGAAAAAGACTTTAAGAAAATTATTAGTGGCATAAAAGAAGAAATAATTAACACTCAAATTAAGACCATGCAACAAGTAAATAGTAATTTGATTATGTTGTATTATAGACTAGGTAAAATTGTATTTGAACATAAAACTTATGGTAATAATTTTACCACACAAATTTCAGTGGAATTAAAATTGACTTTTCCAAATATAAAAGGTTTCTCTGAAAGAAATATAAGATCAATGAGATTGTTTTATGAAGAATATAAGGATGATGAAAAATGGCAACAGCTTGTTGCCAAATTACCGTGGGGTCATAATTTATTGTTAATAGAAAAAATCAAAGATAAAAATATAAGAAAAGTATATGCAGAAAATACTATTAAAAACGGTTGGAGTAGAAATGTATTAGCACTTCAAATTGAATCGGGATTTCATAATAGAATTGGTGCTAGTAATAATAATTTTCAAACATTATTACCTCCTAACAACAGTGATTTAGTGAATAACACAATTAAAGATCCTTATATATTTGATTTCATTACTTTAAAGGAAGAATATAAAGAAAAAGAATTAGAAAATGCAATGATTGAGAAAATAAGAAATGTTTTATTGGAATTAGGAAAAGGATTTAGTTTTGTTGGTAATCAATACAAAGTATCTGTTGATAATGAAAATTTCTATATGGATTTATTATTTTATCATTTGGATCTTAGATGTTATATAGTAGTCGAACTAAAAGTAAATGAATTCAAACCAGATTATATAGGACAACTTGGGTTTTATGTCACTGCCATTGATGAAACAATAAAAAAGGAATATGATAACCCAACAGTAGGTTTATTGCTATGCAGAGGTAAAAACAGATTGACTGTAGATTGGTCATTAAAATCATCAAATGTTCCTATTGGAGTATCATCATATGAATTAAACAACCAAATACCTAAGGAGTTACTAAATAAGCTACCTACAGAAGAAGAGATTAACATGTATATTAACTTTGATGAGCAAGGTACAAACGATGAGTAAGAATGCATTATACTAAAATCAAATTTTCTAGATAGGCAAAAAATTGCACATTTTATATTTAAATATATGTCTTGTATAATATAGAAAATTAAATAGAAGTGTGATTTTATCAAAAAATAACGGATATATACACAACTATGGTGGAAGTATATTGGTATGTCGGGAAAATAACATTTGAACTATCTAATAGTAGTATAAAAACTGAATATGGAAAACAAGTAATTGAAGTGTTATCAAAAAAATTACTAAATGAATTTGGTAGTGGATTTTCTTCTGTAAGTATAAGAAGAATGCGTAAATTTTATGAATCATATCCAATATGGTCGACAGTGTCGACCGAATTATCTTGGGGTCATTTTCAAGAATTAATAAAAGTAAATAGAGAAGAAGAAAGAAAATTTTATGAAAATGAATCATATCAAAATAAGGTAGAATGGTCAGTAAGACGAATGTTAGCCAG
>JAVWBB010000102.1:0-2145 GCA_036649735.1 Bacilli bacterium | reverse complement strand
CTAAACAAGATATAGAAAAGAACTTTGATAATGCTAAAGAGAACATAGAAGTTCCTATAGTACTTTCATATATTAAGAAGGTGGAAGAATAGTGATATATTTAATGGATGAACAGGATAAGAAGAGATTAGATGAGTTTATTAATCTTTCTTTACAAATAGAGAAAGCACATGATGAAATATATAATTTAGAAATTAGTGGTTATAAAAATTCTATAATATATCTTCTTAATTTATCAAAATTAGTAAGTCTTATATCAACTGAAATGGAAATACTTAATAAATATATTAATAAAGAAACTGTAGCACGAGCATATATTAAACAAGTAGATTCATATTTAAAAGATGGGACTAGCTCATATAAAGAAGCTTTATATTTTTTTGATATGCCTAATAAACATTTACTAAGAATAAAACAAATATTACAGATGAGGATGGGATTATTAAAAGCTGGGTCTTTATTACCTAGAGAAGAAGATGCGGATAATTTAAAACAAGAATATGATCATAAGAGTATTTGTAGTATACTAATAAAAGGTGGATTAGAAGAAGATTATAATAATTTATTCTTATCATTATTAAATGATAGGATTTCAAAAGAGAATGATGAAAGTACTAGGAATCTTCTTATTTATGTTAAATATGTATTATTTTTTATAAGACCAGATGTAAGATATGATTTTTTATATTCTTCTAGTCTTAATAACCAATTGTGCATTACATCACAAGTTATAAGTGATTGTATGTTTTTTGATGAGGAGGAATATCAATTACTTAGAAAACATTTTTCTACTACGAATAATGAAGAAGATATAAAAGCACTTCTAGAAATTAAAGATAATGACTATAATGAAATAGAAGAGGTTTCTTGTTTTATAAAGTCTTGCTTACTAAGAGCTTCATTATTACTAATGGATAATGATACTAAACAAAAAACAATAGATAAGTATTCTAATACGCTTCTTGAAAGTCTTACTAATGAAGAGTTAAGTGATAATTCACTTAGTGAAAAAACATTATTTAATATATTAGATTCTAAACCTAAAGATAATGAAATTCCTTGGAATTTGTCATTAATAAATCATGGCTTGTAGGAGGATATTATGGATAAATACTCAGTAACTAAAGTGGATATAGAAAAAATAAAAGGCTTAATATATATAAGTTCTTTAATAGATAATATATATGATAAACTTTTTATTTATGAAATATTTAATAAAAAACTAGATATAGAGTTTTTTAGTTCTTTGGAGAGACTTAAAAATATTATAAGAAAAGAAGAAGAAATGTATGATGAATTATATTTATATTTAGAGAAGTGTCAGGCATATATAGATTTTATTAAGAACTATATGCTTTCTGAGGAGTATACAAGTGAACTTGATACAGTTATAGATCAAAACTATTATGATAGAAAGATAGCAAGAGTTTTAAAAACTCTTAATAAAATATTAATTAATAGAACTTTTAGTAAATACGATCAAGCTAGAAATGAAGATCCATCTAAAAGAGAATTGTTATTAAAACTTAAAAATGAATATGAAGAAAAAATAATGGAAGATGCTTTTGAGAAAGATATGATAGCAGGATTTATTTTCTTTCTTAAAAAATATATAGATGATAATAAATACTTGGTGTTTAAAAAAGACTTAATAAGAAGTAAATATAATATAGGATTCATTAATAAAGAATTAGAAAGTAGTTTATTATCATCTTCGTTTAATATAAGTGATACTTTATATTTTTCATCAGAGATATTATCTAACTTATTAAAAATAAGTGATAGTAAATATAAAGAAATACAAAATGAATATGGTATTTCATATGCACAATATTATATAGTAGAGTTACTTAATTATAGAGATGAAGATTATGATAGTAATAATAAAGAAGTCTCTTCTATACTAATGATGTGTATGTTAAAGTCTTCATTATTACTATTAGGAGATGAAAGTAAACAAGAAATTAAAGACTTCTTTATTAAAACTTTATCTAGTAATAAATATAATGAAGAGCATCCACAAGATATATTGAGTGAAAAGATTATTAGAGATTTATTATTTAGTCAGAAAGATGAGATTAGACCTACTATTTTATCATTATATAATAGAGTTTAGTAGTTTATAATATTTAAGTAAATATATAG
>JAVWBB010000101.1:0-2156 GCA_036649735.1 Bacilli bacterium | reverse complement strand
AAGAAATTGTTAAACAACAACATAGATATAAATATTATTGCTGCATCGACTGGTTTATCCTTAAAAGAAATTAATAATTTAAAAAATGATAACTAAAAGAGAGATTTTAATCTCTCTTTTTAACTGCCTATTCTAATATGATAAGTATGTCCTTCAATGAAGACGTTATTACCTATTTTAACATCAGAATCAGGGGTTAATAATCCAACACCGGTATTTACATTAACAAAGTCATATATGAAGATAACACCTTCAAAACCACTTAATTTTGATATCAGTTTATTCTTAGTACCATTGGGGTCATTAGGAGCCATAAAAGTATCTTGAATAAAGATATTATAAGTTCTAGCAGATCCCTTACTTAATGTAATATTAATAGATGAACCTTTAATAACAATATTACCATTATTAATAGATTGATAAGTTACTAAGTCTTTAGAAACATTATTATTAAAATTAGTTTCATATCCAATATTACAATTAATTCCAATATTATTACAAATACTAATTACTTCACTTTTAGATTTATTAATAAAGTTAGGAATTGTTACTTTTTCTTGTTCTCCTTTACTTAATGTAATCGAAATTGAAGTACCCATAACAATTTCACTACCAGCTGTTTTAGATTGATTAGTGGCAATATTATATTTAACTGTATCACTAAAACCACCATATATAAAATTACAATTAATATCTAGATTATTACATATTTTAGATATTTCATTTTTACTTTTACCAATAAAATTAGGTAATTTTACAGCAACACCTTGTGATATATAAATAGTAATAGTTTCTTCTTTTTTTATTTCACTATTATAATCTTTAGATAATTTAATAATATTACCTTTTTTAACATCATTATTAAATTCATATACTTCTTCATATAATACATTGTATTTTAAGAACCAATCTTTATATTCTTTAACTGTATCAAATTTTTCTAATTTTAATGAACCTTTTGATACAACTAATTTAACTAAATAACCTTCTTCTATTTCCTCTTTTTCTTTAATATTAGAAGAGATTATAAAACCTATTTTTATATTATCATCATAACTATCATTAAATTCTACTTTTAATTTATTTTCAATAATCCAAGCAGTAATATCTTCTACTTTCATCTTTAACAAATTAGGAACGATTATTTTACTTCCTTTAGATATAGTTAAGACTACTTTATCTGTAGCAACTTTAATAACAGTATCTTTAATATTTTGCTTTATAACATAATCTTTTTTAATATCTTTATCATATTCATAAACTAATTCATAGTTAATACTATATCTTTTTAAATATGTTGTTGAATAAAATAAACTTTTATTAGATAAATCTTTTATATTAATATCTTTTATATCTTCTTCTTTACCTTTAGAAAAAACTAAGCTAATTTTATGATCTCTTACTAAATTACCAGAACCTTCTTGATTAATAACAGTATCTTTTTCTTCATTTGATATAATAAACTCGATATCTACATTAATTAAATAATTACTTTCAATAAAATTCATTACATCATCAAATTTCCAACCAATCATTGAAGGTATTAAAACATCTTTTTTATAGGATGGACCACTTGATACAATTAAACTTAAATTTTTAACATTTTTAATTAAAGTATTAGGATTAACGTTTTGACTGATTATATTATATTCTTTTACTGTATCACTGTATTCATAGTTTTGATTAATATTTATTTTATTTTCTTTGCCCCACTTAAGAGCATAAGAAATATTTTTATTGGTAAAGTTTTCTAAAACTATTTGATTAGGTAACTTTAATATACCAATATCATTAAGTAAATTAAAACCAGAATAAGCAGTTAATAAAATAGAAGCAATAACAATATATTTTTTATTTAAATTATCGTTAGTTATGCAAATATATAAGAAAAAGATAACAAATATAGACATTATTGAAATGCTTACTACGGTAGATAATTGATTAATTACTTTGAAACTATTAGCAATTGTATATATAAAGTATGTTATAGTAGTTACAAATGATAACGCTAGTAACATATTAGGAATTTGTTTTTTCATATATTTCACCTCTATATAATTATATAGTATTTATAAGGTTTTATAAATAGAATTGTATAATTTTAAAAAAATTGTCGTAAAGTGTTTGGTATTATAGAAAATGTTTGATATAATTTA
>JAVWBB010000100.1:0-2202 GCA_036649735.1 Bacilli bacterium | reverse complement strand
TTCGACTGTGAATAGTAACACAAAAGATTAAAACTAATTAATGATAAATTTAATGTTAAATAAATATCTTTTAGGTACTTTTATGAATTTTATTATAAACAAATAAAAAACTGCTAAATCATTTAACAGTTTAATTATATTAACAATTAATATTAATTACTTTTTCTATTTGTTTTTTTACTATTAGAATTAGTAAACTTATTACAATTTATGCTATTTTTTGTGTTGACACCATTAGATTTTGCTTCACAATCAACTTCTGTATCTACTCCAAATTCATTAGCTATTTCATATTTCATTTTATCAACATTTGTATTTGATTTATAAGTTTTTGATTTTTTATTATTTTTTTTCTTCATTATATCTCACCTCCTACAATTATAGGTTGTGAATTATAATTAGATTTATACTATTAAATTATTTATTATCATAGATATTCAATAGTTTTTTATATAATCCCTTTTCAACTAAATCTAATGTATTTATAGCCATTGTTAAAGCACTGCGATATTCTCCTTTATAAAATAAAACTTTAGCTTGTGATAAACCTTTATCAACAGATTCATTCATATAAATATATCTATTGCCAAAAACAATTAAATCTTCGGACATTTTCGCACTTTTAATCATTTCATTAGTTGTATTATAAAGTTTTAAAACTAAATCCCTAGCATTATCTACTCTTATATTTAAAGTTTTAATAACAATTGGAACATTTTCTAATTCTTTTATAATCTCTAATATAGCGTCATTAGCCTCTTTTAATTCAACAAAATATTTATCATTAATAATTGGCAATTTATAACTTTTAATTTTTTCTTTACATTCTTTAAGTAAATTCTTAATGTCTTCTAATTGTTCTTTTGCTCGTAATTCATCATCATACATACTTCCTAAATTCTTTAAAGAAATGTTTAAATCTTCTTCTAAAGTACTTAATTTAACTGATAAAGCTTCTAAATCATTAAGTATTTGTGAATATGGTTTATTGTTTGATGATACATTATCTAACATTTCCTTATATTCAGTATTTATTAATAATAAAGTATCTTTAATTGCATACATTTTATCTAAATCTTCATTAGTTAAATCATACATATTTTTAATATCATCAAGTTGCATATCAATATCATGAACTAATTCATTAATTTTATTAATCTTTTTATAAAAAGACTTGTTACTTTCTTCATAACCTTTTTTTGCTTGTTTTTCTTTTTCAAAATCATTAAAAATAGAGTCTAAATAATCTAACATTGTTTTTAAGTCAAACATGCAATCATCTAAATTTAATACTTTTATTTTATCTAAAATAATATTAATATTTTTAGTTGTTTCTTTAATATTATAATCTAACTTAATATAATCTAAATTATATTTCTTTGCTAACATATCGTCATATATTTCTTTAAGTTGTTCAATTCTTTTTGGTATTAAAACCATTGCCATAAGAAGAAGATCTGGTGTTTCATCGATTATTATTTCCATATTACAAATATAAGAATCAAGCGATTTAACTATTCCTACTACATCATCATATTCATTTTTTTCCATTACTAATTCAAAGTCTAAGAACCTTTTTTCAATATTTTCAAATTGTAATTCTATTACTTCTTTTACAATTGAATAATCTTCTTTTTTTTCATTAAATATTGTTTGTAATTGTCTATATTTGCTTTTAAGTTTTATTACTATACTACGATACTTATCTTCACTTAATGTTATTTCTTTTATTTCATCTAATAATTTATTAACAGCATTTCTAGTTTTGTAAATTTCTAATTCTACTTTAGCTGTTTTTTTATTTAATTCTTTAGTGTTTTTAGTTTTAGATAACATTTCTATATCAATTAGCATATCATTTATTTTAGTTATATTAACATCTTTAATATTATCAAACTTCTCAACCCAATTATTATATTTGTATTCTAATTTTTCGTTTTTAATAATTGGTTCAACTTTAGATAATTCATTTAATATTGGTGTAGCTCCTATTAGATTCTTTTCTTTATCTAATTTTAATAGCGTTGCATTAATGGTGTTTTTCCTATATTTACTTATAACGTTTAAAACAACTGTAATTAAAACAGTTGCAATTATAAAATAAGTTATTATTAATAAAATAAGTCCGTTCATGTAACACCTCTATTTACTATATCTTTATTCTAACATAATTATTAAAAAAGAGGAAATAGATTTTAATTA
>JAVWBB010000099.1:0-2294 GCA_036649735.1 Bacilli bacterium | reverse complement strand
ACTAACTAACAGTGTTTTATGATGCAACTTAAATTTGCCCGTGAATAGTTACGCATTTTCAATTATTTATTAATAGATGTAATAAATAATTGATTATAAGTTATATATATACTAAAAAAAAAGAATCTTATATTCTTTTTTTTGCTATATATTTACTTAAATATTATAAACTACTAAACTCTATTATATAATGATAAAACTGTAGGTTTAATCTCATCTTTCTGACTAAATAATAGATCTCTAATAATTCTTTCGCTTAATATATCTCTAGGATGTTCTTCATTATATTTATTACTAGACAAAGTTTTATGAAAGAAGTCTTTAATCTCCTGTTTACTTTCATCGCTTAATAACAGCAACGAAGCTTTTAACATACACTGCATTAATATAGAGGAAACTTCTTTATTATTACTATCATAATCTTCATCAGCATAATTAAGTAATTCTACTATGTAGTATTGTGCATAAGAAATACCATATTCATTTTGTATTTCTTTATATTTAATATTATCAAGTTTTAATAAGTTAGATAGTATCTCTGAAGAAAAATATAAATTATCACTTATATTAAATGAGGACGGGAGCAAACTACTTTCTAATTCTTTATTAATAAATGCTATATTGTATTTACTTCTTATTAAGTCTTTTTTAAACATTGAGTATTTACTATCATCTATATATTTTTTAAGAAAGTAAATAAATCCTGCTATCATATCTTTCTCAAAAGCATCTTCCATTATTTTTTCTTCATATTCATTTTTAAGTTTTAATAACAATTCTCTTTTAGATGGATCTTCATTTCTAGCTTGATCGTATTTACTAAAAGTTCTATTAATTAATATTTTATTAAGAGTTTTTAAAACTCTTGCTATCTTTCTATCATAATAGTTTTGATCTATAACTGTATCAAGTTCACTTGTGTATTCTTCAGAAAGCATATAATTCTTAATAAAATCAATATATGCCTGACATTTTTCTAGATATAAATATAAAGAATCATACATGGCAACTTCTGATTTTATAGCATTTCTAAGCCTTTCTAAAGAAGTAAAAAATTCTATATCTAATTTTTTATCAAATATTTCATATATAAATAGTTTATCATATATATTATCTATTAATGAACCTATATATATTAAGTCTTTTATTTTCTCTATATCACTTTTAGTTACTAAATATTTTTTCATAAAATCTTCCTCCTAATTATGATTTATTAAAGATAAATTCCAAGGAATCTCATTATCTTTAGAATTGTTTTCAAGTACATCAAATAATACTTTTTCACCTAATGAATTATCACTTAATTGTTCTTTACTAAAACTTCCAAGAAGTATATTTGTATATTTATTAATTGTCCTTTTTCTTGTATCATTATCCATTAGTAATAATGATGATCTTACTAAGCAAGATCTTATAAAACAAGAAATAGCCTCTATTTCATTATAGTCACCATCCTTCATTTCTAGAAGTGCTTTTATATCTTCTTGATAATTCTTAGTAGAAAAATGCTTTTTAAGAATTTGATATTCCTCATCATCAAAATACAGAATATCACCTATAATTTGTGATGTGAAACATAGCGGACATTTTTCATTAGAGAAATCTGCAATATTATTATGTATATCTGGTCTTATAAAAAATAGCTTATATTTAATATAAATAAGTAAATCTTTTGTTTTTTTATTATTCTCAGTTAAAATTCTAGCATCTATTAAAGACAAAAAAGCATTTATATAGTCTTCTTCTAAACCACTTTTTACTAATACATTTTTAATATTCTTTTGTTCATACTCTTGTTTTAAATCATATGCATCATGTACTCCTAAAAATAATGACTTTTCTTTTAATATTTCTATTTTTATGTATAATATTTGTTTTAATCTTAGTAGGTGCATATTAGGTGTGTTAAGATAATATAGCATTTGTTTATATGAACTATTATCATCTTTTAAATACGAATCAATTTTTTTGATATATGCTCGTGCTACCGTTTCTTTTTTTATGTATTTATCCAGTATTTCATGTTCTTTCATTATAAGACTGGTTAATTCTAATAAATATGTTATATACATCATAGAATCCTTATATCCATCTATCTCTAAAGAATATAATTTATTATAAACGTGCTCAATTTCTAGAGATAAAGTTGTGAATTCATCTAGTCTTATATTGTCGTCTTCATTCATTAAATATATCATTTTATCATAGTTCTCCTTTTTTCATATAAGAAAGTATTATTGGAACTTCTATGTTCTCTTTAGCATTATCAAAGTTCTTTTCTATATCTTGTTTAG
>JAVWBB010000098.1:0-2384 GCA_036649735.1 Bacilli bacterium | reverse complement strand
ATTGTACTAAATTTCTATAGAAAAGTCATTAATTTAACATAAATTAATGATTTTTATTTACAAAAAAGTACAGAGGCATTAGAATAAGCATCATCTTCAAGAAACAAATTCTTCTCTGTACAAATAATATTATACACAGATTATAAATAAATGGAAGAAAAACTTTGTTTCTTAAGATAGAAAGAAGGTTTTTTTATGACAAATGACTTATTAAAAGTCAAAGATCTATTAAAAATGAGAGGATGTAGTGATAGAACCGTTAATAACTATCTTAGTTGTATTAATAGATTTAAAAAATATTATAATGAAAAGGAGGATTTAAAGAATTTAAAAGAAAATGATATCTTAGATTATCTTAAAGTTAATTTTATTGACTTGGATTTCAGTGCAGCAAGTATTAATATTAATCGTGCTGCTATTAAATATTATTATTTAGTTAATTTTGAAATAGATTTTAACAAAACATTATTACCATCTTGCAAAATAAAAAATAGGTTTCCGGTTCTGATTTCAAAAGAACAAATTATTAATATGATAAATTCTGAAAATAATATAAAGCATAAGTTATGGCTAATTTTAGGCTATGGTTCTGGTCTTAGAGTATCTGAGGTTAGTGCTTTAAAAGTTAGTGATATTTTAACTAGTGAGCACAAAATGAGAATTATAGGGAAAGGAAATAAAGAAAGATATGTTCCTCTTCCTGATTATACTTTGAAACTTCTTAGAAATTATTGGATACTAAATAATAAAAATATAACTACTGATTATTTATTTCCTGGAATTTTCAAAAAAACTAAATGCTCTCATATTTCATCCACAACTGTTCAAGAAGCATTTCAAAAAATAAAAATTAATAATAAACTAGACTCTTCTATTTCTTTTCATACCCTTAGACATAGTTTTGCTACTGAATACATTAAATCTGGTGGGGATATATGGGAACTCCGTGCTTTACTTGGACATTCATCTATTAATTCTACTATGTTATATTTACATATGGCAGAAGATTTTTCAAAAGTTAAATCTCCTCTTGATGGTGTAAAATGAAATATACAATTCAAGATATATTTCAAACCTACGGTCCAGAATATATTAAAAAGCACAATTTATCAATTGAAGCATGGAAAGTTTATAATTCAATAGTAAACTGTAAATCAAAAGAATTAGGAGTTCACACTATTACTTGTGAAGAGTGCGGAAAATCAGTTACTTCCTTCAATAGCTGTAGGAATAGGCATTGCCCAATGTGTCAGAGTTACGCTAGAGAAAAATGGATTCACAATGAATCAAATTATCTTTTAAATTGTCCTTATTTTCATATTGTTACTACGGTTCCTTCTGAGCTTAATGAAATATTTTTGCTTAATAAAAAGGAACTATATAACATTTTATTCAAAGCAACTAGTGAATCTATTTTAGAATTATGTGATGATATCAAATTATTAGGAGGTAAACCAGGTATCACTTCAATTCTTCATACATGGGGACAAACTTTAGAATTTCATCCCCACATTCATTCCATCGTTACTGGTGGTGGCATTAAAAATAACAAATGGGTAGAAGCAAATAAGGAATATTTTTTTAAAGTTCAAATTCTTTCCTCTTTATTTAGAGGCAAGTTTTTAAGCATGCTTAAATCTATAAGACAAGATTTAAAACTATCAAAATCATTATCTTATATTGTTGATGATAAATCTTTTAATAACTTTTTAAGACCTCTTTATAAGAAATCATGGGTAACATTTATTGAGCCACCAAAAGGCAGTCCCGAAAATGTTATTGAATATATTGGAAGATATTCTTTTAGAGTTGCTATATCCAATGAAAGAATTAAAAATATAAATAACGGCAATATTACTTTTGAATACAAAGATTATAAAGATAAATCTAAAATTAAGATTATGACTATTACAGCAGATGAATTTATTAGAAGATTTTTGATGCATGTTTTACCAAAACAATTTACTAAGATTAAACATTATGGAATTCTTGCAAATAGGTCAAAGAAAAACACAATTAAACTTTGTAGAATTCTTTTAGGACAAAAAATATTTTCAGATTTTTCTATTAATTTAAAAAGAACACTATATGAATTTAAGTGCTCTTGCTGTGGTTCAAACAAGTTTAATTATAATTTTAGTTACAATAATAATCATAATGTATTTTTAATTAAGCGAACCTAATGACAAACAATTAATACTAATTTTTTAATACATACAATTTGTGTATTCTCTTTAAAATATAATAAATTATATTTTTAAAGAAACTTAATTTCAAATTTATTGTTTTATCTTATTTATCTATAATTTTTTCAATATAGAATATTAATACTTTCCCCTTGTTCTATAGAAATTAGTAGTACAATGAAATTATAGAACTTTTTG
>JAVWBB010000097.1:0-2420 GCA_036649735.1 Bacilli bacterium | reverse complement strand
TGCATTACATTACCTCCATAATTTCATCTTTAAAATAATATTCTGGTATGATATATACTTCTATATTATTATCTTTAAATGTTTTTTCTTGTTTAGAAGTAAGTAGAATATCAGATGAAATATACACTTTGTCACAAATATTTAATTCTTCTTGATTATTGCTAAATTTATCTAATTCATTTTCATCTAAATAAATTCTTATTATATTATCATCAACTTCAATACTATTTTCTAATTGTATTAAATTTTTAATATTAATAAGTAAATTACTATGTAGATTTTCTTTTTCCGTATTAATTCGTTGAATATATGTACATCTGTAATATTTTAAATTTGATGGGATTTCTTTATATTTTCCATAGCCATTAATAACATTTAATATTCTTTTATAAGTAATATCTTCACAAATATTATTTTCATTATTTGTACATAGTATGAACTTTCTATTACCATTATCTTCTTGATTTAGTTCTAATACTGCTTGTGCTGTACTTCCAGAACCTGCAAAAAAGTCTAAAACTATTGCATTCTTATTTTTATGATAATTAATTAACTCTTTTAACATCTTCACTGGTTTTTTACCACTATTAAATGGCATATTACCTTCATGTCTGATATTTCCAAAATCACCACTAAAATCATAAAAATTAGAAATTGGGTGTGTTTTCATTGAACCATTGCCAGACTCAATTTCTTCAACTCTATTTAAAGGAACTCCACTATAAAATTTCCCTCTAATAGCATCTTCTTTTTTTGGACCAGTAACATATCTATATCCCAATCCATCTTCCCCCATATTATCAATTTTATACAAAACATTTAATCCATCATTTTTTTTTCTTTGAATAAGATATTTGGATAAAAATTCAGCAGCTGTCCCACTTTGTTTCACAATACTTCCAGAAGCCCAAGTTTCTTTTAATAATCCTATTTTTCCTTCGGACTTTTCTATCATCCATTCCCCATCTTTAAATATAGTAACTTTTTTATTTCCCACATTTATTTCTTGTCCAGCAGATAATTCTGTGATTTTATAACAAAATTTTAATAAATCATATGGTTTTGCAGGTTTATTAGCTTTAAATAAAAATTTGTTTTTAGCATAAATTAATACATATTCCATCACTGGTTGCCAATCATTATCCTCATTTAAACTTTTATTTCCATATCTAACCTGAACATGATGAGAACTTAATCGATTTTGTTCGCCTAAGATATCATCACAAAGTAATTTCAGTTGTGAAAATTCGTTTTCATCAATTGAAATCATTATTAATCCATAATCATTTAATAATTCCTTGGCAATCTTTAATCTTTTTTCCATAAAAGATAGCCATTTTGAATGGATGTATCCATCCAAAGAATCAATCATTTTATCATTATATATAAAATCTTCTTTTCCTGTATTATACGGTGGATCTATGTAAATAACATCAATTTTTTCTTTGTGTGTTTTCTCTAATAAATATAAACTATGAAGATTGTCTCCCTCAAGCAAAAAATTAAATTTATCATTTTCACAAGGTGCAATTTCTTTATCTTTTATTTCCTCGAAAGTAGGTATTTGAGTTTCTAATTCTTTATCAACTCGTTCTTGATGTTCTTCCCATATTAGTCCATATTTCTTTTTAGTTAATTCATTTTCAATTAATGATAAATTTGTTAAAGTTTTTTCATCTGTAATATTCTTTTTCAAATCATTTATTGTTTCTAACATTTTTTCTCTTCTGATTTTAGATAAATTACTAGTCTCCATTTTCACACCTCACAAGAATCTTTTCTATTTAATTATAACATTAAATTAGGTGTTTTACGATATATATTGACATTTACATCTATTTCTTCATCATGTATAAATGTTATTATTAAAAGTGATAAATATGTCAATGTTAAAATGTGATAGATTACCACTTTTGATAATAACGTTTATAATAATTTATATTAGTTTTAAATTTGTTGATTTTAAAGGAATTTTGTATGTTAAATCCACTTATAAATATTATGTTTTTGTCTCTAAACACTTATGATTTTTTTTACTTTTATTTGTTATTTCTACCCTAAATGGCTCATTGTCAGCAATATTAGTTCTTGGGACATATCTTATACTTCCTTTATTTATACAAGTCTTTACACCGTTAAATAAAGCCAGATTAAGTATTTTCTTTCTTAATTTGTTATCAATTTCAATTTTTTCTTCTATTACCTTCACGCCTATTACTCCTAACAACCAAAAAACCGACTCTTTCGAAATCAATTTCTATTATTAAGTCATATAGTTCGACTTTTTCACTTAATGGGGCATTTATATAAGTCATATACAAATGGATATTAAAATGTATAAATGTTAAAATAAAATGTAGGATTTTGGCAAAGTAAAATGTTGGTTTTCCTACATTTTTAAATTATAATAAAATCACCTT
>JAVWBB010000096.1:0-2461 GCA_036649735.1 Bacilli bacterium | reverse complement strand
GTTTGGTAAAGAGTTCAACTAGAACTATTTACCCTATACGACATAAGGGGGGTTAAAAACGTATAAAACAACAAATTTCTACAAGAAAAAGCCCTTAGTAGTGTGATTTACACACCTCAAAATTTTTTCAACTAATATTTTACGAATACTGTATACAATAAAAATTCACATAGAATATAATATATAATTAATATAAAATATTATGAACTTTCTCTTACATTTGACCATATAATTTATAATAAGAAACAAAATATTAAGGGCTACCACCCATAATTATAGGAGAGATTATATGAATGTAAGAGAAAAAAATATAGGTAAGAAAAAATACAATAACAACGGTTCTTTAATGATAATTGTTGAATATCGTAACTCAAATGATATTGATGTATATTTCCCAAAATATGGATACACATCAAAAAGTACAACCTCAAAAACATTTAGAGAAGGTTATGTCATATGTCCTTTTGATAAAATTCATTATGGTGTTGCTTATGATGGTATGGGTAAATATACTCAAAAGAATGATAAATTAGCATATCAAAAATGGAATGGTATGTTAAATAGGGCTTTGAGTGATAAAACAAAAGAAAAATATCCAACTTATAAAGATTGTACCATATGTGATGAATGGTTGAACTTCCAAAATTTTGCAGAGTGGTTTTACAATAATTATTACGAAGTAGAAGGTGAACAGATGAATCTTGATAAAGATATATTGGTTAAAGGAAATAAAATGTACTCACCTAATACTTGTGTATTTGTGCCTAAAAGAATTAATGTCTTATTTGTAAAAAGAGATTCGTTACGAGGTTGTTACCCCATAGGAGTTTACTTCGATAAAAGTAAGAATAAATTTAGAACATCTTTTAGTATAAATGGAAATAAAATAAAGAAGAGTTTTAATACCGTAGAAGATACGTTTTACTACTATAAAAAAGAAAAAGAAAAATATATAAAAGAAGTTGCAGATGAATATAAAGATAGAATACCTCAAAAATTATATGAAGCATTATATAAATATGAGGTAGAAATAACAGATTAGGTAAAAAATATGAGGGTAAATTCAATACCCAATAACCCTCATATTCCATATATTATACTACTAGTAAGTATTACTATATACTACTACCAAATATTACATAATACCTTACACACTTGTCGCCTTATAGCATAAACCCTAATAAACTATTCCTTATAAGATACATAAATATATGTTACATATAGTAAAAACTCTTATAGTCAAACGTACGGCTTTATATACTGATATATCTATTCCTTATAGCACAACTAATACCCATCATTAATTAACCCTTAAAAATGATGTAAATGTTAGTACTATAATCATATTACCTTCCTTATAAGAGGGGGTTATAATCGTATATTGTGTCTACTGTTATATGTAGCACTATATAATACCATTTTTAAACCATACCTTTTTAGAGGTATAAAATCACTAATAAATAAAAAATATAAATAATTGTTAAATTCGATAGACTTAGAATAAGAATAGTCATATAATATTAATATAAAATAAATGAAAGGAAAACATTATGAATATAAAAAAATATGAAGAATTAATGAATTCATACTTAGATTTTTGTAAACTCAAAGCTCCCAATGATATATATGATGAATGTCAAGAATGTGTTAATTGTAAATATTATGACGAAGACGATATTTACTGTGAATATTGTTATGATAAATTTGTACTTGATAATTATGTGTTCATAGGAAGTGAGATAATTAAAAAAGGAGAAATAAATATAAATGTTAAAAAAAGATAATTATGAACTATATAATGGAGATTGTCTAATAGTAATGGATGAATTAATAAGTAAGGGAATTAAAGTAGATGCAGTTATAACAGACCCTCCATACGGAACTACAGCTTGTAAATGGGATTCAGTTATACCATTCGATATGATGTGGGAAAGAATAAATCAAATAATAAAATCAAATGGAGTAATAGTATTATTTGGAAGTGAGCCATTTAGTAGTAAATTAAGAATGAGTAATATTAAAAACTATAGATATGATTGGGTTTGGAATAAAGGCAGAGGTACAGACTTCCTCAATTCTAAAAGAAAACCCCTATCATGTTATGAGATACTGAGTGTGTTTTATAAAAAACAACCCTCTTATAATCCACAATTTTGGTATTCTACTCCGTATAATAAGGGATTGATTAAAAACTCAAATAACACAATGGAATGTTATGGTAAAACAAATGATGTTGTATCTAACTCAGAGGATGGAAGAAGGTGTCCTCTGAACATTATAAATATAAATAAACTAAATTCGCATAAGAACAATGTTCATCCAACTCAAAAGCCAATAGCATTAATGGAATACCTAATAAAAACATATACAAATGAAGGAGAGTTAGTATTAGATTTTACAATGGGCAGTGGAAGCACAGGAGTTGCTTGTTTAAATACTAATAGAAAATTTATAGGAATAG
>JAVWBB010000095.1:0-2467 GCA_036649735.1 Bacilli bacterium | reverse complement strand
CTAGTACATGTAAATTAAATCTGAAAATAGAATTAGATTTAATAAAATATTTTAGGAGGAATAAAAAATGAAGAAAAATGATAGGGTAAAAATTAATTCTTATGATTATAAAGGAATAGGAATTATAGTCGATATAGAAGATATAGTAGATATAGAATTTCCATATATAGTAAAAATATATACTCCTATTGCAGATAGGGGAAAATTAAAATGTTTTGAAGCTATTGAACTAAGTAAGATATAGAATAATATTAATAGTAATATATGTACTAGGATATAAATTAATATATCCTAGTACAACACTTTAATTAGTGTATGTAAAATAAATCTGAAATACGATTTATTAAATAAAAAAGTGGTTATATAGGAGGAGTTTTAAAATGAATGAATTTATAACAGAATATGGCATGGATAAAATTGAAGAAATAGTTGAAAGTTATCCTAATTTACGTCAATTTTACCAAGAATTCGTTGGTAATTTCATATTTACGGTAGAAGAATATAGGGAACACAAAGAAGATATAGAAAGATATATTAAAAATCATAAAGATTATCATCTAGGATTTTATGAAGATGAATGTGGTGGTGATTTCTATGCTTTATATGATGTAAATGATTTTTAAATAACAATACATACTAGAGAATATTAACCTATTCTCTAGTGTAAACACTTTAAATAGTGTATGTAATTTAAATTCAAAAATTAAATTGAATTTAAATAAAAATTTTAGGAGGAATAAAAATGAAAAAAATAGAATACTTAAATAAAAAAGGTGAAATAATAGCAAGTTTAATTTTTGAAATAGGTGTAAATAATTGCTATGATTTCTATGAAGAAGTTAAAGATATGAATTTTAATGAAATAGAAGATAGGTTAGAAATAGAAGAAAACACACTTAATGAAATAATTATAACTAATAATAAAATAGTTACGATTATAAAATAACAAAAATAGGTTACTAGTTACCCTTTTAAAACTAGTATAGTACTATTATTAAGTATATAATTAATAATAGTATCTGAAAGATAAAATTGAAATATGAATTTTATCAAATAAAATGCTTGACTATGGATAACAATAGAATTATAGTTTAAGTAGGTCAATATTTTAGGAGGATTAAACGTGAATATTAAAAATATTAAAAAAATGGTAGGTAATGAAAGTCTAATATGTAAATGTATAGTAGATAATGATTATAACATAGGAATATATAATTCTCTAGTTACTAAAATGAATTCAAGTAACCTTAGAAAAATATTAGAAAATATACCATACCAAGCCGATACAAAAGTGTTTATAAATAGAGTTCCATATATAGTAGAAATAGATATAGTAGATAGTATAAAAGAAAATGAAGTTGACCTCAATGTAATAACTTTAAGCGAATATGAAAGTAGATATGGAACTTGGGAAGACTAATATAACAATATATATATACTAGAGAATATTAATTTATTCTCTAGTATTGTACTTTAATAGGTACATGTAAATTAAATCTGAAAATAGAATTAGATTTAATAAAATATTTTAGGTAATTAGATACTATTACCTAGCATAGTACCATTGTTAATTGTAAAGTTGATAATGGTACATGTAAAATAAATCTGAAATACGATTTATTAAATAAAAAATGAAGGTATATAGGAGGGTTATATTATGAAAAATTTATATGTAGAGCTTATAAACTTAGGATTAAGCGTTGAGTCTAATTCAATGAAAAAGGAAGTTGTATACGATTTAATTAATGAACTTGATTTAAACTATGATAATGTTATTTCAAGTATAGAAACTAGAATTGAAAACACAGAAGATAGTGAAGAGTTGGATAAATTATTTGAAGAAAAAAATGATTTCATAGAAGTTTGTAACGATGAAATTAAAACTAATTTAGATAATATAAACAAATACGGTTGTATAAGAGGTTGTGTTCCTAGTATGGCGTATTATTATGACACAGATAAATTCTTTGATAAGCATGTAGATATTATTTTAGAATTAGTAAATCAATTGAATTACAATGATTATCCATTAGAAAATTTAGACTTTAGTAGAAATAGTCTAAGTTGGTTAGCTTATGAGACAATATGCAGAGAAATATCAGATGAATTAGAAATATGGTAATATATATATATATATATACTAAGTGATATTAATTTATCACTTAGTATCTGTAATTTAAATCTGAAAATAGAATTAGATTTAATAAAATGTTTTAGGAGGATTAGATTATGAATGAAAAAATATATGAAATATCTATGAGTGATGCTTGTAATGAGGGCGATATTATATACGCCTATGATTTAAATGCGTGTGTCGATATAATGAGAAAAAGTGGATATTTTGGGAAATTTATGTTATTAGAAAAAATAGATAGTTACTCTAGCTTTAAGATAATAAATATAGAAATAAAATAGTATATATACTATTCATACTAGGAGATATTAATTTGTTTCCTAGTATAGTACT
>JAVWBB010000094.1:0-2475 GCA_036649735.1 Bacilli bacterium | reverse complement strand
CTTTTATAGGAATAATATTGTCATCATTATATGGTAAAAAGTCTGCTTCTACCTTATCATTACTTACAGTATTTTGATAGCATAATTATATTAAAAGAATAATATTTATTGTATTATCCTTTCTATTTTCTCAATAAAATTAAGTTTTTCTAAACCCACTATCATCTTATCTAATAACTCTTTATCTTTAATATATAAATCTAATTCATATATAACATTATCTTGTTTATTAATAGTATTAATCTTTTCTACATTTATATTAAAAATAGATATCTTTTTAACTATTTCTAATAATCTATTAGAGGCATCTTTAATATGTATAACAATCTTAGTTGAATATTTATTATTAATTACTTTACTCCATTTAACATCAATCGTTCTTTCATCTAAATTAATGATGTTATGACAATTGCTTCTATGAACGGTAATACCATTTCCTTTAGTAATATAACCTATAATTGAATCTCCTGGAATAGGTAAACAACATCCTGATATATTCACTTTAATATTGTCTATTCCTGCTACTATTATATCATTATCTTGTTCACTTTTAATTTTCGGTTTTAAAACTATTTCTTCAATATTATCAGTTTTATTAATTATATTTATTACTGTTATTGGAGAGAATTTATAATTACCTATATTTAAATATAATTCTTCTAAACTATCTAACTTTAATTCTTTTAATATTAAACTTAGATTCTCATCTTTTATTAAATCACTAAATATAATCTTTTTCTTTCTAAATTCTTTTTCTAATAAATATTTCCCTTTTTCTACATAAATACTTTTCTCACTTTTAATAAAAAATGATTTAATTTTATTCTTAGTTTGTGTATTCTTAGCTATTTTTAACCATTCTTTAGAAGGCCCTGTAGATGTTTTAGATGTTACTATCTTAACTATATCATTATTTTGTATTTCATAGTTTAAAGGCACTAAAGTATTGTTTACAATCGCACCTGTCATTGCTTCTCCAACTTTAGTATGTACTTTATATGCAAAGTCAATTGGAGTTGAACCTACATTTAATTCTATTACATCTCCTTTAGGTGTAAAGGCATATATATTATTATTTAATACTTCATCTTTAACACTATTAACAAATTCTTCACTACTAAGTTTTTCTTCATTTAATTCCATAATAGTTTTAAAGAATTGTAGTTTTTGTTGTGTTATATTTTTATTATTAGTTATATCTGTTTTTTCTTTATATGCCCAATGAGCTGCTATTCCATTTTCTGCTATTTCATCCATTTCATAGGTTCTAATTTGTATTTCAAATAAATACCCATCTATTCCAAATACTGTTGTATGAAGAGATTGATATAAATTAGATTTAGGCATAGCAATAAAATCTTTAAAACGTTTAGGAATTGGTTTAAATTTAGAATGTATTATACCTAGTGTTTGATAACATTCTTCTTTAGTATTTACAAATACTCTAAGCGCTAATAAGTCATATATATCACTAAATTTACGCCCTGTATCTAATTTAGTATAGATACTATAAATACTTTTACTACGGCCCTTTAATTCATGTTTAATATTATTTTCTGTTAATAATGAATTAATTGTAATTAACATTTCATTTACTACTTTATCTCGGTCTTGTTTAGTTAAATTAAGTTTTTCAACAATATCAAAGAAAACATCTGGTTTTAAATATCTAAGACATAAATCTTCCAATTCAGCTTTTATTTTTTGAATACCTAAGTGAGATGCAATTGGAGCAAATATTTCTAATGTTTCTTTAGCTTTACTTTTTTGTTTATCAAGTGGTATAGCATAAAGAGTTCGCATATTATGAAGCCTATCCGCTAATTTTATTATAATTACGCGAACATCTTCACTCATACCAACAATTATTTTTTTATAATATTCAATTAAATAATCATTCTCAGTTGAAAAATTAATTCTTCCTAGTTTTGTCACTCCCATTACTAAATTAGTAATATCTGTTCCAAATTCTTCATCTAAATCTTTTTTTGTACAATCACAATCTTCTAAAACATCATGAAGAAGTGATGCTGCTAAAGTTTGAGCATCAGAGTATATTTCAGTTAAGATATAAGCCGTATTTAAAGGATGATTAATATATGGTTCCCCTGTTTTACGATATTGCCCTTCATGCATTATAAAGGCATAGTTATATGCCTTTATAATTAATTCTATATCATTATCTTCTTTAATGTAATTCTTAACTTTATCTAAAAACTTATCAAAAGTTAATTCTTCTAATTTTGTCATATTATTTCCTCATCTGCCATAAAATAGTTATCAATTTTTTTAATATCAGAGTTTAATATATCACTAACCATATCAGATAACAATAAATTAGTACTTGTTTTCCATTTAGTTTCACTTAAATAAATCCAAATATTATCTTCAGTTATAGAATTAATATTATTCTTCTTAAAATCTTTTAATTTAGACCTTAAAGCTGGTAATAATCTTTTATATAATTCTTCTATA
>JAVWBB010000093.1:0-2543 GCA_036649735.1 Bacilli bacterium | reverse complement strand
ATAGAACCTGATAAAAATGTCAATGTTAAAAGTTGATAGTTTCTATCAGGTTTTTATATAGTTTGATATACTTATATTGTCTCATAATTTAGAAGGAGATGATGTAAGTATGAGAAAAGATATAACAGCAAATAGATTAATAGATAGAGGTGAAGGAATGAATAAATCTGCATTGGCAAGGCAATATAATTGTTGCTGGGAAACAATTGATAGAAGATTGAATCCTGATAAATATAAAAAAGAAAAGAAACTAAGGATATATACATCTAAATTAGATTCATTTAAAAACATTATTGATGAAAAAATAGAAAATAATAATATACCAGCTACAGGAATATATTTCTTATTAAAAACAAAATATGATTTTGATGGTAAATATGGAATTGTTAGAAAATATGTTTCATCTAAAAAGCGAGAAATAATTAAAGAATTAACAATTAGATTTGAAACAATAAAAGGATATCAATCACAGGTAGATTGGAAAGAAAAATTAAAATTACATGATATGTATGGTAACGAATACATAATAAGTATATTTTTAATAGTATTAGGAAACTCAAGATACAAATATATTGAATTAACATTTGATCAAACTCAAAATACTTTATTTAAATGTTTAAAAAATTCTTTTGAATATTTTGGTGGTACTACAGAAGAAATATTATTTGACAATATGAAAACTATAGTAAATCATACAAAAAGTAGTTACACAAGTGTAATAATAAATTCTAAAGCAGAACAATTCTCAAAAGATGCTGGATTTAAAATAGTAACATGTAGACCTTATAGGCCAAGAACAAAAGGTAAAGTAGAAACACTTGCCAAAATAATGAATAGATTAAAAGCTTTTGATAATGAATTTAAAGATTGGGATGAACTTAATAATGTAGTAATTAAATTAAATTATTCATTAAACTTTGAAGAAAAATCACAAGCAATTAATGAAATACCAAACATATTATTTCAAAAAGAAAAAGAGTACTTAACCCCCGTGAATATTGATATACTTGATAATTATTATATTCCCGAAAAGACATATAAAGTTTCAAATGAATCAATGATTACATATAAAGGGATTAAGTACTCAGTACCAATACAGTATATTTACAAACAAATAACTGTACAAGATGAGGATAACGTTATCCACTTATATTATAACTCAAAATTAATATATTCTTACAACAAAAATAAAAATTATAAATATAATTACAAAGAAAATGATTATATTGAAATACTAAAAAATAGCAGTTTTAATAAAAAAACGGATAATGACATAAAAGAATTTATAGAAAATAATTTAAAATCTATGGATTTTATAAATATAGAAAGGAATTAAAAATGATTGAAGAATTGAATAAAAACCTAGATAAACTAGAATTAGAAAGAATTAAAGAAATATTACCAGATTATATTCATAAAAATAATAAAAATATGCCTCCATTAACAGAATCATTAAATTATTTGATAAATGAAGAAATAAATTTTAAAAATAAAAGAGCTGCAGAAGACATAATAAAAGCTTCAGGGATACCATTTAGAAAAACATTAGAAGATTATGATTTTACTTTTCAGCCATCAGTTAATGAAATGCAAATAAAAGAATTAAATAATTTAAGTTTTATAGAACAACACGAAAATATTGTATTTATAGGTAATCCCGGAGTTGGTAAAACTCATCTAGCAGTTTCTATTGGAATGGAAGCAGCAAAACATAGAAATAGTGTATATTTTATAACTTGTCATAATTTAATGCAAAAATTAAATAAAGCACAAAAGGAAAATAGATTAGCTAAACAACTACAACACCTTGCTCAATATAAAGTCTTAATAATAGATGAAATAGGATATTTACCAGTCGACCATCAAGGATCAAATTTATTATTTCAATTAATAGCAAAAAGATATATGACTAAATCAACTATTGTTACTACTAATATGCCATTTTCAAGATGGGGAGAAGTATTTAGTGATAATACTTTAGCATCAGCTGTTCTAGATAGATTATTACACTATTCACATATAATAAGAATTACGGGTAATTCTTATAGAATAAAAGATAAGATTGTTGAAAGTGATTCAAGAACAAATGAATATAATGAATAAAATGAGAGGAAAATAAATATGGAATATAAATTAAATATAGCTGAAATCATATTAAAGGAACTGGAAAGAAGTTCTTCAAATAACCATAAAAAAATTAAGTCATTTTTACATTTTAATAATAAATTATGTAATGATGTATTATATACCGATTCCAGATATAAAGAATCAGTCATAATACTAACGCATATATTTAGAAACTTAACAAATGATTTTTGTAAGGAAATCACAGATTGTGTTAATAATGAAGGAGTATATAAAAAAGATAATAATTAAAAAAGAACTTAGAATATAGGTTCTAAACTATCATTTTTAATAATGAAACATTTATGACATTTGTTTTAATATTTATAAATATAATGAATAAAAATAATTGATTAATTACAAAAAGTTATAAGGTTTTAACTTTGACATTTTATTAAACTTTTATATTGACATTTACA
>JAVWBB010000092.1:0-2649 GCA_036649735.1 Bacilli bacterium | reverse complement strand
ATTTTATCTTATTATATAATGCTTTTTCTTGCTCTAAAGCAATAAGTATGATATTATTATAACGTTATTATTGCCTCGTAGCCAAGTGGTAAGGCATCAGACTCTGACTCTGACATCGCTAGTTCAAATCTAGCCGAGGCAGCCAATATTGTTTAATAATAATATCTTATTTAAAGAGGTGTAATATGACTAATAAAGAATTTGCTGAATATTTATTTCCTGATGTAAAAGATATTTCATATTATGAAAATCTTTATAAAAAAAGAGATTTAATAGATAAAGCAATTGTTACAAGATATGCTCCTAGTCCAACAGGTTCTATTCATATGGGTAATTTATTTCAAGCCTTTATGGCTAAACAATTTGCTAGACAAAGTGGGGGAGTTTTATTTTTAAGAGTAGAAGATACAGATCATAAAAGAGAAGTAGAAAACGGTATTGATAGTATTATAACAGATGTTGAATCGTTTGGTATTATTTTTGATGAAGGATATAAAAAAGGTGGAGAATATGGGCCTTATTTACAATCTGATCGTAAAGAAATATATAAGTCTTATGTTAAATATTTAGTGTCTAAAGGTTTAGCTTATCCTTGCTTTTGTACTACTGATGAAATAAATAATAATCGAAGCATTCAAGAAGACAATAAAGAAAGAATCGGTTATTACGGGAAATGGGCTACTTGTCGTAACTTGCCAATTGAGGTTGCTAAGAAAAAAATAGATGATAAAATGAGTTATATATTTAGACTAAAATCTCAAGGGGATTTTAATAAAAAGCATATTTATTATGATGCGATTAAAGGGAATTTAGAATATCCAGAAAATGATATGGATATTGTTATTTTAAAATCAGACAATCTTCCAACTTATCATTTTGCTCATGCAATTGATGATCATTTAATGAAAACAACCCATGTTATAAGAGGAGATGAATGGGTGTCAAGTTTGCCTATTCATTTAGAACTATTTACATTATTGGGCTTTGACATTCCTCAATATGCTCATCTTGCCCCATTATTAAAAAAAGATAAAGATATCGTTCGTAAACTTTCTAAAAGAAAAGACCCTGAAGCATCAGTTAAATATTATCATCAATTAGGTTTTCCTATAGAAGTAATTAAACTATATTTAAGTACAGTAGGTAATACTAATTTTGAAGAATGGTATTTAGCTAATCCTAATAAGAAGATTGAAGATTTTACATTTAGTTTTGATAAGATGGCTGTTGGTGGGACAATGTTTGACTTGTCTAAATTAGAAAACATTTCTAAAACATATTTTTCTATTCAAAAACCTAGTGATATCTTTAAGGATGCTCTTATTTATTTTAAAGAATATGATAAGGAATTTGCTAATATTTTAGAAAATAATGAAGATTATACTAAAAAACTATTAAATATTGAAAAAGAAGTTGAAAGACCAAGAAAAGATATTAGCACATATAGTGATATTAAATTAGAATTTTGGTATATGTATGATGAGTTATTTGATACAATTAGTAATCCATATGATAATGTAATTAAAAAATATAATTCAGATGAATTAAATATCTTATCTGCTTATATTAATAATATATATTTAGAAACAGATAATGAAGAAATGTGGTTTAGTAAATTAAAAGAATATGCTTTACAAGTTAAATATGCGGTTAATCGTAAGGATTATAAAGAACATCCAGAAAATTATAGAGGTCAAATATCTGATTTTTGTGAAATGATTAGAGTTATGGTGACAACAAAAACAATATCACCTAATTTATATGATATTATGCAATTACTTGGTAGTGATAAATTAAAAAAACGATTAAAGATATTTATAGTTTTGCAATAATTAATAATAATTGATATAATATATTTACTTCTTTAAAGAGGTAAATAAATGGTCTGTTGGTGAAGTGGTTAACACGCCCCCCTCTCAAGGTGGTATTCACGGGTTCAAGCCCCGTACAGACTACCAAATTAAAATAAAAGTTTGCATGTATTTACAAACTTTTTATATTTTATATTTAATGTAATTGTTTGCATACACCTGGAAATGGTTGATAAAAACAATGATTTTTCCATTTCCCAGATAATCTTTGATCATACCAAATACCAACGCAAGTAGATTCTTTTCCTGGTGAATAAAACCATAATGCATTAGTAGCAGGATAATAATATTCACCACTTAATACTCTTTGGGCTAATTCTCTTTCTTTAGCATTTGGTTGACTAGTAAATAATGGGCTATTAATTCCAGAAAATCCACCAGGATTTTGATAGACCATTTCATTTATAGTTCTGATGTTTTTAAAGGCTAAACAGGTAGTTAAAACGCGGTTAACTCCAACATTTCCTACCATAAGCATACCTAATTCACCCTCACCAATTGCTTCAGCTCGCATTAGTCTAGCTAATAAATCTAAATCCTTACTAGTATACTTAATAATATTACTCATCTTATTCACCCTATAATAAGTTATTCAAAAAAAATAAAAGTGTTATTGAAATAAAAAAATAATCGTGTTATACTTAATAAGTACTAGGGGCGTGGTCTAATGGTAGAATAACGGTCTCCAAAACCGCTGATGGGAGTTCGATTCTCTCCGCCCCTGCCATGTGTAAATAACATGAACTTTTACTACTTTGTTGGTGGGTTTGCTGTTAAT
>JAVWBB010000091.1:0-2805 GCA_036649735.1 Bacilli bacterium | reverse complement strand
CTTGCTAAATTTACATAAACATTTTTCGGAAGGAAAGGAAAATGTAGATTCATTTAAAGGTGACGATATATATTTACAATTAATATGTATGGCAAATATGCAATTTGATTTTCAATCTATGCCAATTAAGAATAAATTTAATAGATTTTATCATATTCTTACTACAATAAATCAAAATGCTGATTATGATCAAACGGATAAAGTATCTTACATAGACTTTAGTAAAAAATTTAATGAAATAACTGGTTTTGAGTTAGAAAATTACACTAAATGTTTTCTAATCATTGTCCTACTATCTATGAAACAAAAAAATCCTAATATAATGGAATTGATAAATGAAATAGAATTTGATATAAATAAAGTTTTTAAAATAGAAAAAATTGAATTGATGAATATTATTGAACATCAATCAAAAGATTATTCATATTATAAACAATTTGATAATTGGAATATATTAAAATATTATCCAATTGTTAAGTCAGATAAGTATAAAGAAAAATATATTATTTCTAATTTGTCTTCATTGGTAATTAATATTTATAACAATATATATTGGAATATAAGAAATCATTATGCAGAATTAAATAGTAGAAAATTTACAACATATTTTGGATATTGTTTTGAATGCTATCTTGAAGAAGTGTTTAGTTATTATGAAATAGATGCGCATAAAATTGCTATCAATAATAAACAAAAAAGCCCAGATTGGATTTTCGAAAGTGAAAATTATTGTTTTTTAATTGAACAAAAGGCGACACTATTTCCTATTGACACTAAAACTATTGTTTCTACTTCTAGATTTGAAAAATTGAATAATTTTTTGAAAACAGTTGTTGTAAAAGGAATTAAACAATTAGATGAATATAATCCAAACACAAAAAAAGAAGTTATAAGAATATGCTTATTATTAGATGATATTCATATGGAGGAATTGATTGAAGAACTTTCTTTTAAGAAATTTACATTAAAGAATCAAAGAGAATTAACATGGATTACATCTATTGAAGTATTTGAAAAAATGATTAAACTATTATCATCTGATGAAAAAGAATTTGAACGTTTAATAGATGTTAAAATACATCTAGAAAAAATTAAATATAATAAGGGAAGAAGTTTAGAAAAAATTTTTTCTAATGTAGAAAATGACTATATAAAAAAAGAAATTAATCATTTTAATGAAATAATAGATAAAATAAAAGAAAAGATAGAGGATAATAATGAATAGTTTAGAAAAATATAAAAAATTAACAGAAGAAGATAAAAACTATTTAAATGATTATCAATATTATGAATCAATATATTACTTTAATAAGGGAGCATCTGATGAAGATGTTCTTTTTGTTAAAAGGATATGTGAAAGATCATATTTAGTTGATGAAGAAGGTTATAGTGTAACTAAAATAACTGACTTTGTTGCTGATAATTATTTTAATAAAAATCTAACAAAAGAAGAATTAAATAAATCTAGCAAATGGGATATACTGGAGGCTATTGCACAGAACAATTATCAATTATTAAAAGATAAGGATAATAGCTATGAATTATAAAAATATGGTAGCTAATAATATATGAATATAGAGTTGTTGATACTATTGGTGATTATGATAATATTTGTCATAATCTTTTTATATGTTGAACCAATGATATCAAAACATAAAGTTAAGAACGATAGTGAATATGGAAGCGCTAGATTTTCTAATATAAATGAAATAAAAAAGAATTTTGAAAAACAATCAATTAATTCTATAAAAAAATCGGGGTTTCCAATTTACTATGATAATAAATTAAAACATGTATGGTTTGATAATCAAACACCACACTATGTATATTTAGGAAGTACAGGAAGTGGGAAATCTGTAACAGCAGTAATTCCAACATGTTCTTTTATAGCAACAGCTAAAATTAAAAGAAGTGTTTTTATAACAGATCCCAAAGGTGAAATATTTCATACTACTAGTAAAATGTTTGAAGATAATAATTATAATGTTTTAACAATAGATTTTAGGAATCCTGAATTATCAAATAAATTTAATATATTAGAACCTATCATAATAGAATATGAAAAGTATATTGAATATGAAAGACTATCAAAAGAAGAAAATAATGATATAGTTAAATATAATAATTTAGCAATGTCTAGTTATGCTGAAACTAATAGGTTAATAACTTCTTTATCTACAATGATAATGCAAGAAAAAGTGCAACAAAAAGATCCTTTTTGGAATAATAGCGCTAGAAGTTTATTAGAAGGACTAATTGGATTTTATTTAGAAGAATTTAAATTGGATAATATTAAAAGAGAACAAATGACAATGACTAGTATTAGAAAATTTCAAAATTCATCAATGGAGGAACGAAACTTCAAAAGATTTAAAGATTATATTGAAAGTAAAGAATATGGTTTGAAATCAAAAGATAGCTTAACTTCAATATTTTCAGCAAGTGAGAATACTTATAAATCAGTTACAGCAGTATTTGGAGAAAAGATGGCATTGTTTGATGATGTAAATGTAGCTAACGTTACTTCAAAATCTGACTTCAATTTTGATATATTAGGTAAAGAATCTACAGTACTATATGTAATTGTTCCAGATGAAGATAAAACTTATTATAGTTTAGTTACGATAATAGTAGGGCTATTATATAGAGAATTGGTAAAACTAGCTAATAATTCAAAAGATAAGAAACTACCAGTTCAAATAGACTTTTTATTAGATGAATTTGCTAACTGTCCACCACTGGCTGATATCGAATCAATTGTATCAGTAGCAAGATCAAGAGGTATGCGATTTCAGTTTTTTATAC
>JAVWBB010000090.1:0-2897 GCA_036649735.1 Bacilli bacterium | reverse complement strand
GCAAAAAACTATTAATATAGCACTTGAAATGTTAAAAGAAAAAATAGACTTAAATATTATAAGTAAAGTTACTAAGTTATCACTTGATGAAATTAACAAACTAAAATAATAAAAAATCAGTAAAAGGAATTCAAAAGGTTAATAAATTCATACAAATTGTCTCATAATAATAGCAAATAATAATTTTAAAAAATATTTGGCACTCACTATTGACAACTGCTAAAAATGGTGCTAGAATTATTATTTGAAAGGAGGGATAATAATGAATTTAATTCCTAGAAATTTTTATTTAGATGACATGTTTGATAATTTCTTAGCAACAAAAGAGACTAATAACATGAAATGCGATATTTATGAAAAAGATGGTAAATATCATATTGAAATGGATATCCCTGGAGTAAAAAGAGAAGATATCAAAATCGAAACTGACAATGGTTATTTAACAATAAGTGTTTCTAAATCCGAAGAAAAAGAAGATGAAAATAAAAACTACATTAGAAAAGAAAGATATTCAAAAGAATATAAGAGAGAATTTTATTTAGGAGATATTGATGCTGAAAACATTAAAGCAGAATTTAAAAACAATACTTTAAAAATAGAATTACCTAAACAAGAAGAAATAGAAACCAAGAAAACTATTGAAATCGAATAAAAATAATATTATATTCTGTAAGACTATTAATGTAAATGTTAATAGTCTTTATTTTTATTATATGCTAAAATATAAGAGTATGAAATTAAAGAAGAGGTAAAAAATGAACGAAGAAGTAATTAAAAATATTAGTTTAGATTTAAATATTAGAATAGAACAAGTTAAAGCAGTATTAGAATTATTAGAAGAGGGAAATACAATTCCTTTTATTGCTCGTTATAGAAAAGAAAGAACTAATGGAGTTGATGAAGAAGTAATTAGAAAGATTAACGATATTTATGTTTATAGTATTAATTTAATTAAACGAAAAGATGATATTATTCGTTTAATTGATGAAAAGGGTTTATTAACTGAAGAATTGAAAAGCGAGATATTAAAATGTGATAAGTTAGCATTAGTTGAAGAAATATATCGTCCTTTTAAAGAACATAAAAAAACAAAAGCGACTGACGCGATTAATAATGGTTTAAAACCTTTAGCAGAATTATTTTTAAAATTTCCAACTTTAGGAGATATTAATTATTTATGCAAAGATTTTATAAATGATAAAGTCAAAAATATAGATGAGGCAATTACAGGTGTTAAATATATAATTGCAGAAGAAATTAGCGATAATTTAACTATTAGAAAAGAAGTACGAAAACATCTTTATTTAAATGGAACATTTTCTTCAACCTTAAAGAAAAAAGCAGTTGATGAGAATATGACTTACAAAATGTATTATGATTATAAAGAAAGCGTTAATACAATTAAACCTCATCGTGTTCTTGCCCTTAATCGTGGGGAAAAAGAAGGAATATTAACAGTTAATATCGAAATAGATAATGATTCAATAATAAATTATATTGTTAATAAAGTGATTTTAAATAGTAATTCTTATGTTACTAAATATATAATAGAATCTATTAATGATTCATATAAAAGATTAATTTTTCCTTCTGTAGAAAGACTTATTAGAAGTGAATTAAAGGAAATGGCTGAAGATACAGCCATTGATAATTTTAGCGTTAATGTAGAAAAGTTATTACTAACACCGCCAATTAAAGGAAGAGTAGTCCTTGGACTTGACCCGGCTTTTAGAACAGGATGTAAATTAGCGGTTTTAGATCCAACTGGGAAAGTTTTAGATATTAGTGTTATTTTCCCTAATGAACCAAGAAATGATATTGAAAATAGTAAAAAGCATGTTCTTGAGTTGATTAAAAAATATAATGTAGATATTATTGCTATTGGAAATGGGACAGCATCTCGTGAGAGTGAAAATTTTGTTGTTGACGTGATTAAGGAATCATCAAGACATGTAGAATATATTATTGTTAGTGAAGCTGGAGCTAGTGTATATTCAGCATCAAAACTGGCTATTGAAGAATTTCCAGATTTACATGTTGAAGAGCGAAGTGCAATAAGTATTGGAAGGCGTTTGCAAGATTCTTTAAGCGAATTAGTAAAAATAGACCCTAAGAGTATTGGAGTAGGTTTGTATCAGCATGATGTTAATGAAAAAAAATTAGATGAAAGATTAGACTTTGTTGTTGAAAAAACAGTAAATAGAGTGGGAGTAAATATTAATACAGCTAGTGTGGCCATTTTAAAACATGTTTCAGGATTAACTAAAAAAGCGATAGAAGGATTAATTACGACTAGAGAAGAATTGGGTAAAATTAGTAATCGTTTAGAAATAAAGAAAATAAAAGGTATTACGCCTAAAGTATTTGAACAATCCATTGGTTTTATTCGAGTAATGGATGGGGACAATATTTTAGATAAAACTTCTATTCACCCTGAGCAATATAAAAATGTTGAAAAACTATTTAAAATACTTAAAATAGACAAAAACAATATTGATACAACACTTTTAGATAATATTGATGAGGATAGTTTGATTAAAGAATTAAATATAGATAAATATACTTTTAAAGATATTGTTTTAGCACTTAAAACACCAGGAAGAGATTTAAGAGATGATATGGATAAGCCTATTTTGCGCAGTGACATTTTGAGCATTAATGATTTAAAAGTAGGAGATAAATTACAAGGAACAGTCAGAAATGTAGTTGATTTTGGTGTATTTATTGATATAGGAATTAAAAACGATGCTTTAGCGCATATTTCTAAGTTAACAAATAAATATATTAAACATCCTAGTGAAATACTTGGTGTAGGTGATATAGTTGAGTGTTTTGTAGATGAAATATTTTTAGATAAGAAAAAAGTATCTTTAACATTAGTTAAAAATAATTAATTT
>JAVWBB010000089.1:0-2975 GCA_036649735.1 Bacilli bacterium | reverse complement strand
ATAAGAAGAGTAGTTGTCATAACAGAAATAATACTATTGATGAGAAGTATTAAAAGATAATGAAAGACACTTATAGTAAGAAAATACGCAAATATAGTTGCGATAAAACATTTAAGATAACATTAGTTATAAATTAAGGTGGCACCACGAGTAATTCGTCCTTATAAAAGGCCACCTTTTTATTTTATATAAGAAAGGATGTAAAAATTATGATTATTAAACCTAAAGGGACAATAGACTTGTTAAGTGATGATGCTAAGAAATGGAAATACGTTAATCGTATTATTGATGAATTAATGGAAAAATACAATTATAATTATATAAGAACACCATTATTTGAATCAACTGATCTTTTTAAAAGGACAGTGGGAGAAAGTACGGATATAGTAAGTAAAGAAACTTATGACTTTTTAGATCGTGGAGAACGTCCAATGACATTAAGACCAGAGGGGACAGCGGGGGTAGTTCGCAGTTTTATTGAAAATAAAATGTATGGAGATCCATCTTTACCAATAAAAGTATATTATAATGGGACAATGTATCGTTATGAAAGACCACAATCAGGAAGAGACCGTGAATTTACTCAATTTGGGGTTGAAGTACTAGGAACAACTGATGAAATGGTGGATGCTGAGATTATATCTATACCTGTTAATTTATGCAAATTATTAGGATTAAAAGGGCTTAAAGTTAAAATTAATTCTTTAGGGGATCAAGAATCTAAAGATAAATATAAAGAAGTACTTTATAATTATTTTAAAGATAAAATAGAGGGCTTATGCCCTGATTGTAAAGCTCGTTTAGAAAAAAATCCACTGCGTATATTAGATTGTAAAGTGGATAAAGATAGTGATATTTTAAAAAATGCTCCTAAAATGTTAGACTATTTAAATGAGGCTTCTTTAATTAGATTTAATAAAGTTCAAGATTATTTAAATAGTTTAGAAATAGATTTTGAAGTAGATTCAAACATCGTTAGAGGATTAGATTATTATGATCACACAGTATTTGAATTAGAAGCTAATGTTAAAGGCTTTGGAAGCAATAATGTTTTATGTGGCGGTGGAAGATACAGTAAATTAATTGAAGAATTAGGTGGGCCTTCAATGTCGGCAATGGGGTTTGCAATTGGACTTGGTCGTTTAGTAATGGCTCTTAATCTTGAAGAAGTAGATATGAAATATAAAAAAGATGTTGATTTGTTTATAATTTATAATACAGAAGTTGAAAAACAATATGCTGCTAAACTAATTAATGATCTGCGTTTAAATGGTTTTGTTGTTGAAATGGATTATTTAAATAGAAATATAAAAGGGCAGTTTAAACAAGCCGATCGGTTAAACACTAAATATTATTTAATACTTTCTAATGATGATTTAATAAATAATGAAATAAAATTAAAAAACAGTAAGACAAAAAAAGAAGAAATAGTGAATTTAGATTATTTACTTTACTTTTTAGAAGAAAATATAGAAAATGAGGACCTCGAAAATGAAGAAAATTTATATTAAAGATTTAAAAGATTATTTTAATCAAGAAATAGTATTGCAAGGTTTTATTGAAAATATTAGAGACTTACAATATGTTCAATTTGTTATTATTAAAGATAATACGGGAAAAGTTCAGTTAACTATTGAAAAGAATGAAGAAAATAAACATTTAAATAATATTATTTTAAAAACGACAATTGAAAGTACCGTTAAAGTAACGGGAATAGTTTTAGAAAATCCTAAAGTTAAACTTAATGGAATAGAAATTATAGCAAAAGATATTTTAATTACATCTAAATCGCTTGATTTATTGCCTATTAATTATCGTGAGAAAGATGCGGCTAATCGCGAGACAAGACTTGATTATCGTTTCTTAGATTTAAGACGTGAGGATAATAATTTATTATTTAGGGCTCAAACATTTATGGAAAATGCAATGAGACAATATTGGGTAAATAATAATTATATTGAAATTCATTCACCTAAAATTGCCAGTGCAGCAGCTG
Source organism: Bacilli bacterium (assembly GCA_036649735.1). Taxonomy (GTDB): domain Bacteria; phylum Bacillota_I; class Bacilli_A; order RF39; family UBA660; genus JAVWBB01. Next base: position 979 of record JAVWBB010000089.1, on the reverse strand, counting down.
AAGGAGGAAGTGAAGTTTTTACATTGGATTACTTTGGACAAAAAGCATGTCTTTCTCAGTCTCCACAACTATATAAACAAATGGCTATGGCATCAAACTTTGATAAAGTATTTGAAATAGGTCAAGTATTTCGTGCGGAAAACTCACATACTTCCTATCATGCAACTGAAATATTAATGGTTGACTCTGAAATATCTTGGGTAGAATCTCATCACGATGTAATGGATGAAATGGAATCTTGGGTAACATACTTTATGAAGAGGCTAAAAGAGAATATGGGCGATGAAATAAAAAAAGTTTTTAATGTAGAACTTAGTGATGTCGATGAAAAATTCCCACGTATTAAATTTTTAGATGCTAAAGAAATATTAAAGACAAATTTTAATTATATAGGCAGTAATAAAGAAGACTTTGAAAGAAAAGAAGAAGAATTAGTATGCCAATATGCAAAAGAAAAGTATCATAGTGATTTTGTTTTTGTAACAGATTATCCTTATTCAGCAAGACCTTTTTACACAATGAAAAATGAAGATGGAACGACAAAAAGCTTTGACCTTTTATTTAAAGGAATTGAAATAACATCTGGAGCTCAAAGAGAACATCGCTATGAGATATTAAAAGAGCAAATAATTGAAAAAGGGATTAATCCAGATACTTTAAATAATTATTTAGAATTCTTTAAATATGGATGCCCACCACACGGTGGATTTGGTTTTGGAATGAGTCGTTTATTAATGCAAATATTTGAAATAGATAATATTAGAGAAGCTACTTTTATTTATCGTGGCCCAACTAGAATTACACCATAGAAAAATATTAATATGAAAATAGTAAAAAAAATGGTTAATGGAAGATTAGTTATTCCTAAAGCCCTTAGAATTTTAATGAATATTAAACCTAATGATAAAGTTGTTTTATTAAATAATAATGGAATAATAAAAATTCAAAAATTAAAAGATTAACAAAAGTATTAGTTTTT
>JAVWBB010000088.1:0-3036 GCA_036649735.1 Bacilli bacterium | reverse complement strand
TTGAATTGCTTAGATAATTATATAAAATATTATATCTTGATTGTTTGATATTCTTTTTATAATTACTAAGTATGACTTCGTTAATAATATCTTTATCCTTGATTAGTGAAGATGACTTTATTTCATTACGATACATTTTATTAGCGTGATTAACAATAACATTACAAACATAATTATCTATATATTTTAATTTACTATCTATTAAACTTTTATCACTATTTTTAGAAGAAATATTATTTTCTTTATTTAGTTTATTATAATATAGATTAATATTATTTAATGATTTTCTGAATTCCTTTTCTTCGTCTTTTAAATCTCTGTTTGTAAAAAGATCCTTTTTGATTTCATAAGTAAGATTTTTAATTTGTTTATTATAAATGGAATTATATTTAATTTTTGATACTTCACCTAAGTTTTTGTTATATAAAAGTTTACCTAGTTTTAGTATTTTATTTTCAAGTATTAGTCCTTTCTTATTTTTTAAAACAAAATTATGTTCATCTTCTTTAAAAAATGATTTTAATTTTTGAATTTCTTCATTTGTTTCAATCAGTAACGGCTTAAACACTTTTTCTCTATCAATTGATAATAATATGTTTCTTTTAAGATTATCGATTGCCAGCATTGGTATTGTTCCAACTTTTCTATAAACTAATTTATTCTCACTATTTCTAGAATTAGGACTTTTTTCAATAAATGAAAAATGAAAGTGATAATTATCCGTATTAGAATGGAGTGAGGTTTGATAAGACATTTTTGATAAATCCTCAAACCTACAATCTCTAATAAAGTCTGGTATTATCTTTTTAATCATTAGTTGTTCTAAATCTTCTAATTTGATACTACTATCTATATGTTCATTATTAAATGATACTATTACCTGCCATAGATTAGAATTTTTAATATATTTACTATATCTATTTTTTCTATTCTTTAATTCATCATCCGTAGCATAGCTTCCATCTTCTATTATAAGATTTATATTTTCATGTTTATTAATTTTGCCAGTATAATAATCAATCATTTTTACTGCTCTTTTTTCATTGTCAGAAAAGTAATTAAACATACCTCTAACCATTGCATTGGAAAGTTTAGTTTTATGACTTTTATTATTTGTTGCAAAATTAAATTGAGTTTTAACTACTACTTTTGGACTAATCATTAAATCTACCCACTCTCTTTTTGCTTAGAAATCTATTTAGCGTCTCACTTGTTTCTACTTCTTTTATTGGAAAATTAAGATCTGCATATATTTGTTTAGTTAATTCAAAATTCATAAATAGTAATTTTGTAATAGATTCAATTTGTTTTTCTAATAATTTTAATTTTTCTTCTTCTTTAATTTTCTCTAAACCTATTTCTAATATTTTATTAAGTTCTTTTGTGTATGAAGTATTATTGCTATTTTTCATAGTGCTTATTTGTTCATCAAGATCTAAATTGATTGCAAAATTCCTTTTAGATTTATACATCATCATTTCCTAATATGTTTTCTAGTTCCAATACAATTTTTTTATAGATTTTTTCTTCTAATATTTCATGAGATTCTACAAATTTACTTAGACAATCATTTTTTATTTTACAAATATTCTTACTAGATAAAAAATACTCGACACCATATCTTTCATAAATTAAAAACCACGCTCTAATTCTAGATTGTGGTAGTTTATGATTCATAAGTTTTGTATTAAATCCTGCTTCTTCAAAAATCTCACGAGCTGTTTTTTCAGAATTATTAATCTTCTGAAGTACTGCCCATAATTTAAATACATTTGAATATTTAATTTCTCTTTGATATAAAATATCTATTACAAATTTATTTTTCTTTAAGTACTCTATTTCTTTATTTGTATATATCTTTGTTTTCATGTATTCCTCTTTTCATTACTTCATTAAATCCAACTTGAACCAATTCTTTTAATACAGAAGTCATTGATCTTCTATATTGCTCAGAAAGTAGTTTTACTTTATTATAAGTAAAATCATCTAATCTAAATGTAAACCTTTTCATGTTTGATCCTCCTTTTTTGCTATATTTATATCTTCTTTAATACATCAGGATAAGACTTCGGTGTCTAAACCATCAAAATATCTTATATTTTAACAGTTTTATATGACACCATTCTTATTTCGTACATACGAAATTGGTATATAATCAATACCATTTATATACCTAACATTGCTCTTAATCTTTATATTACTTAAATTTTTATATACCTATCTATATACATTATCGAATTGATTATAATTATTAATTTCTTTATTAAAATCAATTAAACTTAGTCCATCTATTATTTTATTATCTAATTCCACTAGAAAATGTAAGTGAGGTCCCGTTGAATATCCAGTAGTTCCTATACTTGCTATCTCTTGTCCTTGTGATACTTTATTACCTATATTCACTTTACTGCTATTAGGATATAGGTGTGCATACGAAACTAAATACTTAATTTCATCTATGCTACACTCTACTGTTATTTCATTGCCTCCGCCTCCTGAAGTATCAGTTACATTTTCTTTATATGGAAAATTAACTTTAGTAACAATTCCATCACAAACAGAATATACTTTTGATTGATTTGCAAGTGCTAAATCCCAAGCTGAATGAACATTATAATTACCAAAGACAACTCTTTCCTCCATAAAAAAAGAAGTGATAGTTGAATCACTTAATTTGACTGGACTGGAAAAAGGTTTATTTTGTATCTCATCTATCTGACTAGAATCAATGTTTTTACAGCTTCCATAGTTCTTATATTTATTAATTTTACAAACCTCACCAATTGTTAATACTTGTTTTAATTCTTTATCTAAATTATCATTATATATTTCTTCAAATGTTAATGAATCATCTTCCAAATAAAAGTATAGTATTCTATTTAATGAAACATATCCATTATTATTTTGTGTGATATTTTTATTTAATACTTCTTTATACATTGTTGAATATTCCATATTACCTTCTACATAATCATCTGTTATATTTGCACCAAAGAAATCTAATACCATTAAAATAGGGACTAAAATAATTAGTCC
>JAVWBB010000087.1:0-3133 GCA_036649735.1 Bacilli bacterium | reverse complement strand
GATAAAGGGAGGAACAACTGTTTTATATGTTTCACATTCAATAGAATCCATTAAAACAATGTGTACCAGAGTCATTTGGATAGAGCACGGAATTGTACAAAAAATTGGTGATAATACTGTATGTGATGAGTACTATAAAAAAATGACTGAATAATCTTTTGATATAAATTTAATAAGAAAAGAGTATAACTATGAAAAAAAGCATTATTAGATAAAAATATTTTATTGTTTATTTATATTATTTTATCTATACCATTCATTATATTTTTTACATCTTGGTATAGATTGTATATTTCTATTCCAGTTATTGCTATATCTAACTATTTCATCTTCTACAAACATTAACGAGTTTCATAGAATGCTTAAATATTTTAAAACATCTAAATTTGACATTAAAAAGAATAGAAGTGACACATGGAAAACTTCTGAAAAAACACAGTTCTCGCTAGAGCTTGTTTATATTAAAAAATTTGTCTTGCCATATGACAAAAACAGATATATATTAAAATATATCATGAAATAAAGGAGGATCACATGAAAGAAAAAAGCTATTATAAATTTGTATTTAATTTAGGTTTAATAATATTATTGTTTATTTTTAACAATATACTAATATCGTCACTAGGTTTTATAGTTCATAAATCCATTATGCCCTGTAATTTTATTTTATCAATATTTTTAACCTTAATAGTGTCAATTATTATTATGTATAAAAATGGGTATAAGCTCATTCATTACATTTCTAGTTTAGTTCTATTAGCTATATTAGTTGGATTGAGCATATTTGCTAGTGCTAGAACATTTGATACTTCATGGGATGGAAACTCTTATCATAAGGCAGCTATTGGACAGCTTAAAAATGGATGGAATCCTGTTTACCAAAGTATAGAAGAATTTAATGAATCAGAAAATAATCCATTGGAATTAAAAGAACCTTGTGGACTTTGGAATAATCATTATGCAAAAGGCTATTGGATATTTTCTGCAAATATTTACAGTATAACAGATAATATTGAGACTGGAAAATCCTTTGCTATATTAATTGCTATAAGTACATTTCTCATTTTAGCGGGCTTTTTTATTACAAAAACTAATTATTTTTTAGGAACTTTATTGTCTTTATTGTTAGTTGTTAATCCTATATTCTTAGCACAAGCGCTAACTTTTTATAATGATGGCATTCTAGGTTTAATGTTATTGGTTCTAATTGTGTCGCTTATAATGATTATAGATAAAAATAGTAAATTTAAACAATATGAAAAATATATTTTATTTTTTTTGAGTTTGACAATATTAATAAATATCAAATTCTCAGGTTTTGCCTATGCAGGAATATATTCATTAGTTTTTTATATCTTTATTATATTTAATAAACAATTAAGAAAAAAAGAATTTTGGCCAATGACATTAACGGCTATTTTCGCTTTAATTATAAGTCTTCTAATAATTGGTCTTTCTACTTATCCAAAAAATTTAATTGAACATAAAAATCCTTTTTATCCAATTTTCGGTGAAAACAAAGTTGATATTATGACACCTAACCAACCAAAAGGATTTGAGAATAAAAATAATATTGAAAAATTTCTAATAGCAAACTTCTCAAAAAGTAATTCAACCACTGAAAAACCTATTTTAAAAATTCCGTTCACATTTGATAAGAATGAAATAAATAAATTAGTGGTTTGTGATTTAAGAACTGCTGGTTATGGAGTATTATTTAGTGGTATTTTAGTGTTATCATTTATAACTGTCATTGTAGGTCTGATATTATTACATAAAAAAGATAAGTCAAAATTTTGGATGTATATCCTGCCAATAATCGCGACACTAATATTAATATTGTTTCTAGGAGAATCTTGGTGGGCCAGATACTTGCCTCAATTATATGCCTTACCCATAATTTCTATTTTATTATTAAACGAATTAAAGACCTCAAAAACAAAAAATGCACTTAAATGGCTAATAATAATTTTATTAATTTTGAATATGTGTATTTTTATATCTTTAAGATATAAAATTAAAAGTATGAATTTTAAATCTATTAGAAATGAGATAAATAATATTAAACAAATACCAGAAGATAAATTGCTTTATGTGTCTACAGAAAATTTTGATGGTGCAATTTATAGTTTATTTGATTATCATTATAATATAAAGGTTGTAGATCATAAAGATGATATGAGTAAATACAGGAAAAGTACTTTTTATTTAAATTATTTGAATACTTATGATGAAAGGGATTTATAAAATGAAAAATATAATGAAATTAATGCGTGTAAAGCATTATATTAAAAATTGCTTAATATTTTTACCGATATTTTTTAGCCAAAAGACATTAGGAATTGATGAGATATTTAAAGTCATATTAGGCTTTATATCTTTTTCATTAATATCTTCTTGTATTTATATTTTAAATGATATTTGTGATGTTGATAAAGATAGAAATCATCCAACAAAAAAAGATAGACCAATAGCAAGCGGAGAAGTTAGTATACGAAATGCATATCTTCTAGCAATAGCTTTATTTATTGTTTCATTAATTATAAATTATATATCTTCAGGTTTTAATTTCATATCTTTTGGATTGCTACTATTATATTTTGTACTAAATGTTCTATATTCTCTCGGATTAAAAAATATAGCTTTAGTTGATATTGTCATATTAGTATCAGGTTTTCTAATAAGACTTCTATATGGAGCTGAAATTGTTGATGTTCATATTTCTCATTGGCTTTACTTGACAGTAATGTCAATGGCATTCTATTTAGGATTAGGCAAGAGAAGAAATGAATTAGGCAATCAAGGATTAAAGACACGTAGTGTATTGAAAAAATATAACTATGAATTTTTAGATAAAAACATGTATCTTTGCTTGTGTCTTACAATAGTTTTCTATTCACTTTGGTGTATAGATCCTAATATTGTTAAATTACATCCGCAATTATTATGGACAATTCCTTTAGTATTGGTTATCTGTATGAAGTATAGTTTAACTATTGAAGGGCAATCGTCTGGAGACCCCGTAGATGTAGTTTTAAATGATAAAATGTTAATGAGTTTGATTTTTATTTACGGTATTGTCATAACATGGTTTTTCTACGGTACTACTATTATCGGACTATTTAGATTATAA
>JAVWBB010000086.1:0-3289 GCA_036649735.1 Bacilli bacterium | reverse complement strand
TATAAAAATAATTGTTTACAATTCTGTTAAAACCATTTATAATAGAGATAGATTTATAGATTTTATTAGAACAAATATTTTAAAAATTGATATATATTTTAAATTGGAGTTAAAATTAAAAATGCTAACAAAAGGCATTAATAGAACAAAAAAACTTAAGAATGGAAATAGGTGAAAAATTGAAAAATGACGAAGAGATTATTAATTTAAAAAAACATATAGATTATAAGACTAAAGTTTGTGAGAGAATGAAGACTTCTCCTATTTTAGATGATTTTAAATTCTTACAAAAAAGAATAAAAAACAAAGAATTTAAAGGGATTATATTATATGCAGAAGCTGTAATGTGGGAACCCATCCAAAGACCTCAACAATTATTAAAACAGCTAGCTAAAAATGGATATTTATGTTTTTTTTGTGAGATAAATAATAAAGAAAATTATGTTTTGAAAGAAATAAATAAAAACTTATTTGTTGTTAATGGTGAAGAAATATTATTACCACTGCTACAAAATGAAGAAATAATTTTTTATATATCATATTTTTTACAATATGTTTTTTCACAACATTTTACAAAAAAAATTATATGGTTTGATATACTTGATCGATTAGACTTTTTCTCTATCTATAATAAATATAGTGAAAAAATATGGAGAGAACTAAGAAAAAACGCCGACTTTATTACTTATTCTGCGTTAAAATTGAAGCATTATACAAAATCAAGAAAATCAATTTTATTACAAAACGCTGCTAATCCGGAAGATTTTGAAATAGATCAAGACATTGTTTATGAAGACTTGCAAAATATTATTTTGAAAGGTAAAAAAATAATAGGTTATTATGGAGCAATTGAAAAATGGTTTGAATGGGATATTATTAAATTATTAAATGATTCAGATAAATATTCTATTGTTCTAATTGGTAATATTGGAGTTGAAGTAGATAAAAGTTTGAAAAACGTTTACTATTTAGGCCCAAAAAAATATTCTGATCTAAAATATTATGCTTCACACTTTGATGTTGCATTGATACCATTCATAGTAAATTCAATTACAAATTATGTATCACCAGTTAAATTTTTCGAATATTTAGCATTTCATTTACCTGTTCTTAGCACAAATATTTATGAAATGAAACAATATAAAACTAGTGTTTTAAAAATAATAAATAAAAAAGAAATAAAACACGTAGAAAAATATATAGATGAACTAATAAAGATTGATAAAGAAACCGTTATTGCTGAAACATCTAAAATTTTAGCAGAAAACACATGGTCTATTAGGGCTAATAAAATAATCGAATTAATAAATAGGAGTAAAGAATTATGAACAATGATGATTTAAGAAGTTATAGAGTATTAAGAAAATATAAGATAGTATCAATTGTTAACGCTATGCTTATATTCAAAGACAATGGATTTAAAGGAATAAAAAATAAATTAATAAAAAAAATGAAAAAATCTAATGGTACTATAATAAAATTAAGTAAGCCTGTTTTCAAAATAGGATTTATTGATGTGGTTGTGGATTCTGAAGGGGATATTAACAAAATTATTTCTAAACTTGAGAATTTAAATTTAAAGATTAACTTCTTTAAAATTAATAAGAAAAATGTAGAGACTAAGAACTATCAAATAATAAGTAAATCTACTTTTGAAAATATTTTTGAAAAAAGAGCCTTTATTTACATAGGAGAAAAACAATGTAACTTTGATTTCTGCGCAAATATAAAATATAAAACCGAGAATTTAAAAGATGCTATTAATAATCTTCTTATTGATTCTAATAATTTAAAATTATTAGCTAATTACAATCAACGAAATAATGTATCAGTTAAAGCGGCAACTTTCTTTGATTTTACTGGTACGAACTATTACTCTGGAGGAGCCGAAAGATATTTAATTGACCTTCACGACGTGTGTAAGTCATTAGGTTTAAACTTAAATATTTATCAGAATGCAGAAAAGCCTTTTTTTAGAAAATACAATAATATTAATGTTATAGGATTAAAAGTAAAAGACATGTCAGTGGCCTATAACCCTTCTTATTTTGATAAACAAACTCAGAACTATATCTCTCATACAATCTATAATAGTCAATTACACATATATTCAGCATTTCAAGAATGTTATCCTAATCATATTGGCCCATCAGTTGGAATTAGCCATGGTGTAAGTTGGGATTGCAAGTCAAATGTATCATCTGATGGATTAACCTTTTGGAATAATAAAAGACAATTTATTGAAGGCGCTATGTTGTGTGACAAATTGGTATCAGTAGACACTAATACAGCAAATTGGTTTCAAACCATTGATTTTGAACTAGGAAATAAAAAGTTTTCTGTTATACCAAATTATGTAGATACTAAAGAGTTTTGTCCTAGAAAAGATTACTTAAAGAAAAGAGATAAAATAGTTATAACCTATCCTAGGAGATTATATGAGCCTAGAGGTATGTATATTGTACTTAATATTATTGATAAGATTTTCCAAAAGTATGATAATGTAGAGTTTCATTTTGTTGGAAAAGGATTTGACGAAGACGTAAAAAACATTGAAAATAAAATAAAAAAATATCCTGATAAAATATTTTGTTATAATAAAACTCCTTTTGAAATGGAAAAAGTATATAAAATGTCAGATATTAGTTTAATACCAACTCTTTACAGCGAGGGAACAAGTTTATCGTGTCTAGAGGCAATGGCAAGTGGAAATATTGTTGTTTCTACAAGGATTGGCGGCTTGACAGATCTAATAATAAACAATTATAATGGTTATTTAATAGAGCCTAATGAAAATGCTTTACTTGCAACCCTAGAGGATATTCTAGAGAATTATGATAAGCAAGAAAAAATAAAAACTTTAGCGGTAGAAACTGCAAAAGCATTTAACAAAGATAAATGGAGAAAAAGCTGGATAAAAGTAATTAATTCATTTAATTTAAAAAACAAATCAAATAATAATGAATTAATTGAAGTATATGTAAAAAATGCTAATCTTATGAATGAAAAAACCATTGAAATATTAAAGACTGAACTAAACAAAGGAAATTTAATTTATTTAAGAAGTAAACATCCTTTAAAAAAGGATACATTGAGCTACGGATTATTACAAGTTATAGGTTTTGACGAAAAAATGGAAAGCGAAGCATCAAAAGTTTACGTTGAAAAAGGATTAGATATTAAAAATAAAACGAAGATTATTGAAATAAAATAAAACGGGTTTTTAAGAAAGAAGGAGAAAAAAATGATTAAAGTAATGTCAATATTTGGAACTAGACCTGAAGCTATT
>JAVWBB010000085.1:0-3319 GCA_036649735.1 Bacilli bacterium | reverse complement strand
CCTAAAATAATTGAGTATTTACCAAATGATTGATTAAGTTTACAGCCAAGTTTTAAACCAACATAGGTAAAAACCGATGATATTATCATAAAAATAATGGGATATATAATTGTCATATCTTGATTTAAACCTATTCCAATTGTAAAACTGTCTATACTTACAGTAAAAGAAAAAAGAATTATTGTCCACCAATTATCTATTTTAGTTATCTCTTCTTTTTTAAAAACCGATAAAAACATTTGTAAAGATAATAAAATAAAAATAGTTCCTGCTAATATCGATGGAGGTATTTTAATAATATTTACAATTAAGTGCCCAATGCTATCGCCAATTATTGGCATTAAAAAATGAAACACGCCCACACTTATAGATATTTGTAATACTCTTTTAAGTGTAAAATTAAGTGTTCCATATAAAATAGCTAAGGAAAATGTATCCATAGATAATGCTATTCCAATAATAATTGCCGTTATAATCATTTAGCCACCTCTAAATAATTATATTAATTTTATTTTTTTAAATACTTATTAATTATTTCTTTAACAAAAAACTTATATTCTACTTCTCCTGTATTGCTCTCTTCTGCTTCTAATAAACAAAGTGGAGGAAATAAAACGCACCACCAATTATTGCCTTTACCTTCTTTAATCGTTATAACAAGTGACTCATAAAGTCCTTCTTCATACTTTACATCGCGATATGTCTTAACAGGGAAATAATTAAGCCCTAAATTAACATTATAATCATTATTATTTAATGTTTTTTTAACAATACTATCAACTTTTTGAATATTTTCTCTTAATATTTTTTTAGCTGTATCAATATCGCTTGTTCCTTGTAATATATTAACTAATTCTTTTTGAACATTATCTCTTACTTTGTTTTTTGTTACGATATCTTCAGGACTATTAGAATTTGATATTACTCTAAATCTAATTGATTCTTTTGGTATAACGTATTCCTTGTCTTGGGGCATAAAATAAATAAATCCTAATACACTAATAATTATTAAAAAATATACTTTCTTCATTATAAAACCACCTCTACTATTATATAGTGAGATGGTTTATTTTCTTATACAAATTATTTTATGACAAATATCATTCTATCTCGACATTCTAAGTCACATTTGGTAATTATTTTAATATCTTTTAAATATTTATTAATTAATAATATAATATCATCTTTTTGTGAACTACCTATTTCAAAGGCAATTAGAAAATGTTCATTTAAATTATTTAAACATTTAGATAATATTTTTTCATAATATTCTAATCCATTGTTATTAGCGTATAAAGCTAAATGAGGTTCGTTATTTTTAACTATATCATCTACTTCATCAGTTAAAGAAATATAAGGGGGATTGCTAATTAAACAATCGTATGTTTCGTTTATTTCGTTTAACATATCGCTTTTAACTACCTTTATATCTTCATCTAATTTTTTAATATTTTCCTTAGCCACGGTTAAAGCTTCATCTGATATATCGCTTATTGTAACTATACTGCTAGGTAATTCTTTTTTTAGAGTAATACCAATTATTCCACTGCCTGTTCCTATATCTAATATTTTTACTGGTCCTTCAAAGTTTTCTTTTATTAATTTAATTGTATTTTCGACTAGTTCTTCTGTTTCAAAACGAGGTATTAAAACATTTTTATTAATTATAAAATCATATCCATAAAAATTAATTGTTCCTAATGCATATTGTATAGGAATATTGTTATTAATGTCTTTAATAACTTGATAAAATTTATTAACTATCTCTTCATTAACTATTTCATCTAATATAGTTAATAATTCTAATGAATTTTTATTTAATAATGTTGATAATATAAATAATGTCTCTTTTTTATGAAGATATTTATTTCCTTCAATTATAAGGTCTTCAATCCTCATCTTATTCATCGGCTAATTTTCTTCTTTGGTCTTCGTTTATTAAAGCTTCAATTATATCTTCTAAATCGCCTTCCATTATTCGGTCTAATTGCATAGATGAATAATTTATTTGATGATCTGTTACTCTATTTTGTGGATAATTATATGTTCTTATTTTTTCAGAACGATCACCTCTACCTATTTTATTTCGGCGTTCTGTTCCTAGTTTTTCTTCTTTTATACGAAGTTCTTCTTCGTATACTTTTGTCTTTAGCATAGCAAAGGCTCTTTCACGGTTTTTAAATTGGCTTCTTTCAGCTTGGCATGTAACTACTAACCCCGTTGGAATATGTGTCATTCTAACAGCTGAATCCGTCGTGTTAACATGCTGCCCTCCCGCACCACTTGCGCGATAAACATCTATTTTTACATCCGATTCTTTTATATCTATATCTACGCTACTTGCTTCTGGCATAACTAAAACTGTCGCTGTTGATGTTTGAATTCGTCCATTAGCTTCTGTTAAAGGAATTCTTTGAACGCGATGAGCACCACTTTCATATTTAAGTTTAGAATAAACATTTTTTCCTTTTACCATAAAAGAAATATTTGTAAATCCCCCACTATCACCTTCAATACTATCTAATAATTCCGTAGTAAAGCCTACTTTTTCAGCATATTTTGAATACATCCTATATAAATCCCCAGCAAAGATATTAGCCTCATCTCCACCTGCGGCTCCTCTAATTTCAACAATGACGTTTTTCCCATCATTAGGGTCTTTAGCAATTAATAATAATTCTAATTCTTTTTCAATTTTTAATTTTTCTTCTTCTAAAACAACTAATTCTTCTTTAGCCATTTCACCTAATTCATGGTCTTTTAATAATTCTTTATTCTCTTCTATTTCATTTAATACTTTCTTATACTTAATAAATGCGTTATAACTATCTTCTAAATTACTTAATTCTTTAGATAATTCTCTAGTTTTATTAACATTAGCTAAAACCTCTGGTCTCGTTAATTCTTCACTTATTTCTAAATACTTGTTTTCTACTGCTTCTAATCTTTCAATCATGTTTAACACCGCTTTCATCAAATATTATATCAAAAAAACATCTGTATTTCTACTGATATTTTTTTAAGTCTAAATAATTTTCACAATCAAAATTAGTTGATGTTTTAATCATAATTTAATAAGATTTCTAATTATAATATCATTAAAACAAATTCAACTATTATGTCTTAATAATATTAATATTTAATCACAGTAATTTTAGCAAATAAAACATTAACTTTTTACTTAAATAAGTATTTACTAAATATCATCTATTAAGAAATTGTTACGTTTTTATAAACTTTTCTTTTAAAAAAACTACAGATTACTTTTATTTACTTATTAATGTTATTTTAGCATAACCATTATTTGCATTTCCTGTTA
>JAVWBB010000084.1:0-3387 GCA_036649735.1 Bacilli bacterium | reverse complement strand
TTAATACCCTCTTTATAAAGTTCTTTTTCATATTTATTTCTTCTATTATTCATACATACTTATAAATTCCATTATTATCTATTTTTTTATATTACTAATATATTTATTTATAAAAAAATACTTAAGAATATCTCCTAAGTAAATTCTAACATTTAATTTGTTCGTTTTCAATTATTTATTTTAATTGTAAAGAAATATTTTTATCTTTTTGTTCTTTAATAAAGTTTCTATAATTTAATCTCAAGTTATTAAAAGATTCACTACTAATACAGAATCTTTTATTTAATTCATTCATATTACCTTGCTCAATTATTTTATCTATTAAAATTTTAAGACCTAATGCATCTAAACTAGTATACTCATTAGTATCTTGAGAAATTTTTTCACAGAAACATACAGTATACATGTCTCTAATTTTATTTCTTGTTAATAATGTATTACAATTTTCAAGTGCATCTTTTTCTAATCCTAATATATGTAGACAAGCAAGTCTAGTCTCAAGTAACTTACAATTGGTAAACAAAAGAATTACATGTTTATTAATAAAATCAATACAGTCCTCATACTTTCCATAATAAGCAGGAAGAAGATTCATTAAAAATAATAAAGTATCCTCAACAATAGAATCACTATATCTTTTATAATAAGAAACCAATTTAGAATAAGTATTTAAACTTAAACCATTGTATTTAGACATTACTTCTGTTGCTTTATTTCTTGCAAAATAAGTTCTATCATCAAAAACATAAACTTTTTCCGGTCTAATATAATTACTTTTTTCTTGATCAAAATTTTTCATATTTTTTAACTCCTTTTCTTTTTAATTTAAGCTTATTAACTTTTCCTTAAAAAGTATTCATAACAGCCACAACTATTATTATTTTATCTTTTATTATCATAAAAGAATCTTTAACTTATATCACTTAATATTAGTAAATTTAACTGAAAGTTGTTTGTGATCAGCATTATAATTTAAAAACTTCTCATATTCAACTTGCATACTATTAAACAATACACCATTTGAACAAAATAATTTATTATATTCGTCCATTTTACCATCTAAAGATAATCTATTCATTAGAGTAAGAACACATTTAGAATCAAGTTTGTTTCTGTTATCATTATCATCCGCTAAGTTTAAAGCACAACAAACAGAAAATAGATTTCTTATTTTACTTTTAGTTATTAAAGATACACAATTCTCCAAAGCATCTTTATCAAGACCTAGCATATGCAAACAAGCTAATTTAGGTTTTATTAACCCCGCCTGTATAAATAATAGCGTAGAATGAGTATTTATAAAATCAATAGAAGCTTTGTATGTACCAAAATAGGATGGTAAAATATCTATAAGAGTAGATAAACATTCCTCTGGTAAATTACCACTATTATTTCTATAATAACTCTCTATTTTTCTTACTACACTACCTGACAAGCCAAGAAATAAATTCCTTAGTTCTATTGCTTTATTCTCAGCACAAACTCTCCTGTTATCATGATGTGAATACATATCAATTCCTAAAAAATAACTTGAATTAGTATAATCATATTTTGGCACACGTATTTCCCCCTTTAAATGATATGTATTATACCATACTACTCATATCCTGTCAAACATTTAGGTTAATAGATAGTACAAACATAAAATATAACAGAAGGTTTCTCATTATAATACCCTGTTAGAAACTCAACTCTAAAAGAAAAACATTACCAATATATTAAATCATTAATAACAAAACTCATACTTCTATTTTTTTATCTGCATACTTAAGTTAAATATAAAACAAATATGTCAATTATTATTCATAAATTCAAGTAGAACATTATTTTTAACTAATCTTTTAGGATAATTGTTTAAAGATAATAACATTTTTATACTTAAACTAAAATGCATATTCATAAATAAAATTTCTGCTTCTGTTGGTTTTTCAACACTTTTAATAATGTCTAAATTTTCTTGTAAAACATCTTTTAAAATGGTGGAATTATAAGGATAAAACCTTTTATTATTATTTTCCATTATTGAATAAACTCTATCATTAAATAATAAGTGGCCTTTATTAATTTCCCAATTACCACAATATAATATATCAGGAAAAACATCTAATACTTTATTTATTATTTTTTTTGTACATGGAATATTAATAATGCACAACGAACATATAGGATCCTCATCTAAAATTTCAATTATATTATTTTCATATAATGTAGTATCTATGATAGGTTTTGAAAACATATCATAATATGTGGTTATGTTTGGAAATTTTTTTCTTAAATGTCTTTCAAACTTCTCATCTGCATATTTAAAATGCATATCTGTTACATTATTAGGATTAGCACAACATAAAGCCGCACGTTTTTCTAGCTCAAAACTAGGAGACTCCATTTCATAAATATAATTATAATCGTTTGCAATAACATCTTTTTTTTCTCTTTCGTTCATTACATTATAACGATTAATATAAATATCTAGTAAATGTTTATATTGTTTTATTAAATTATAACTAGTTTCCTTATCAAAGTTGTTGATTTTCCCTAAGTATTTAATTGCTAATTCTAAAAAATCTTCTATTATATTTTTAATAATTTTTCTATCTTCTGGTGACACATATATCATAAAATTTTTTGAATCTAAAAATGTATTATAAGTCTTAGAAGTTAAAAACTCATGAAATTTATCTCCCCATATTCTATTGCAATATTTATAAAATGTAGAATTTAAATAAAAATGATTCGTATCTAAAAAAAGACTTAAAAAGTCCAACTTTTCATTTAAAGAAAAAAAATCTTTAATGTCAGAATCCTCAACAGCTTCTTTCTTTTTAACTTTCAAATATAAAAGATAATTTATAAATAAAGTAAATTTCACTTTAATATTTTGATCAAAAGTATCGTGCAAATCAAAACAACAGGCAAAACCAAAGTCTTTATTTAAATTTTCTTCAATTTTTAAATTTGGATACCCCCTAAAATTATTCATAGTATTTTTCCTTTCGAAACATAGGATAACATTAACTTATTAAAAAAGCAAGTTTATGTCCTAGTAAAATATTGAATAATATATTTTAAAATTTAACTTTTATATCATATGTATGCTCAATTAATAAAAATTATATAATAAGAATTAAAAATATAATAAGTATGCTATAAACACTAATAAAAATTGTACTATATATAAAATAGAGATAGCAAGAAAAAAGTAAACGCCATATAAGATTTACAATTTTAAAACTAATTTACTTCAATAAGATATATACTTTATCATATTGTCAACAATATTACTATCCTCAAGATTTAAATAACTTCTCAAAAAATAAGTTTAATATAAAATTTTACTCAAGGTCTGTCAAATGTTATATTCTTTATGTGTTCACTCTTAATTAAATT
>JAVWBB010000083.1:0-3413 GCA_036649735.1 Bacilli bacterium | reverse complement strand
AACACTTTTTAAAATTTTTATAAACTTTTTACCACCAACTCTACTCTAAACCTTTTACTATTTACTCTTTTAAAAGAATACTCTTTATTATTAATAACAATTTTTTGTTTTAAATCCTTATAAGAAATATCTGAAAGTTCTCCATAATCAGTAAAACCATCGACTGTTGTCTTAATATAAATAACATATTCTCCAACTTCTAAATGAGAAATATCAATTACACTATCATACCATACTCTAGTTTTATCCTTTAAATCAGGTACTCTTAATTCTACATTATAAGGTCCATTATCAATCGATCCAACATTGTGTGAAGTTCTTTCAAATGTTTTTTTGTTTTCAAAAATTAATTCTCTTAAGACTAAAACTTCTTTACTATAATCTATGCCAATGTTATGTGAAGTTCCCAAAATATGCAAACTATTTTTATTAAAACTTAAATCATCAAAGAAATTATACATTAAATCAAGTGTTTTTGGTATACTACTTCCTATTAATTTATCATTTCTAATAACAATACTTAATGGTAATGTCTTTTCATAATAATTAGTAGAAATCGTATAACTTTTATTTATCCCCTCATACTTGCGAGTTATATCTTTTAAAGCTAAATTATTAAATAAACGATATGACCTATTCGCCCCATTTATTACTTCAATATATATAACATATTCTCCTGGTTCAACTAAAGAAATATCTATTTGTGATTTAAACCATCCCCCACTATAATCATACACCTTATCATCATCAACATTAGTCATAGTAAATGGCACATCAATTTTCCAATTATCCATTTTAAATTTATATTCTTTACTACTATCAACATCTTTTAATATAATTGTATGAAGTAATCCTTCTTTATTATCTATTCCTTTATTACCAAAAAAACCACTTATAAGTATTTTATTATCTGACATACTTTTTAAATTATCAAAATAAAATAAACCTTCTTTTTCTCTTAAACCCGTTACATTAATTGTAATTGTTTTCAATGTTTTCTTTCCCGATGTATCACTTACTTCATATGTAACTTCATAAAGACCAATACATTCAATAACCACATCATTTTTAATAACTTTAATTTTACTTGTTAAATCTCCATCCTCTTTATCACTAGCGGTAACTCCTTCTAAAGGATTAAAAGGTTTATCAATAACTACTTCTTTATTAAGGGCATTTATAACTGGAGCCTCGGCTGTTAATTTATTAGGATATTCTAAAGACCCTTCACTATAATCACTAATTACCCAAGTAAAAGAATTATCATTATTAGTCAAACTATATTGAACTTTTAACCATACTTTATTATTAACAGTCACAGAATCTACTATAACTAAGAAATTATTAGTATATGCTCCAATACCATTAATAACGTTTTTATTAGGATAATCATACATATCATAATAATAATCAGGTTTATTCATATTAACTTTTAAAACATTATAATCGACAAGTTCTATATCTTTAGCTGAAACCCAATGTTTTTGATTTGTAAAATTATTTGTAGATACTAAGTAAGATATAATATTATTATCTTTATCAAAACACTCTTCATATACAGTAACTAATTTATTGCTTAACAAATTAACATTATTAATATTAGTTAATGATGATTCAAAATAAGTTTGTGTATTATTTTTTAATCTGGCTACTTTAGGTGATAATTTACCATCTTTTGCAAATGTTTTATAATTATATAAAGCATCTACATACTGATATGTATCTTTAGGATTATTTAATTTTATTGCTTGATTAGCTTTATTTATTTGTGATGAATGAACATATACATAACTATTATCCCAACTATAATTCGTATTATAAACTGGCATTTCATATTTATCATTTACTAATAAATCGGATAAGGTTTTATACCAAACATCATTGCCATTAATGTTTTCTCCTTTTACTTCTTCAACAATAGTAATTGGAATATCTGTTAATTTAGTTGTATACACAGTTTTAGAATTATTATTAGGAAGGGTCTTAAAATTAATATTATTTTGATTAGTAATGCCAATTTGATAATAATTATAATCATTAAAGCCATTAGCTTTATCAAAACGATAATAATTAGCTACTGCTTTTTCTCCCCAATAAGGATCAGTTGCATAAAAAACATTTAAACCATTTTTTTTATTACCAACATTACTACCACGATATCGGTAATCATTTGGGTCTGTATAACCATATGAAATATAGTCTGATGCATGTTGTAAAATACTATGCCTTACACTTATATATCCTGTTGCTTGATTAAAGGCATCTCCATCATAAGCTTTATGTCCAAAAATATTATTCTTATTCATTGCAATATTACTATTTCCATAAGGACCAGCCTCATTTCTTGCTACGGCTAAAACAAGCATTGCATTTGCCCCATGTTTTTCTTGGGCTTCATAAAAAGAATACCCCTCACCGTAAAACATTGAATAAGCAGCCCGATTAGTCAAGCCATAAGTTTTACCAATAATATTAGGTGATGTTATTGTTCTAAAATACTCATCAATACTAATTGATGAATACGTAGTTTTAGTTCGATGAGATAAATATAAATAATAATTATAATACTTATTATTCGCATTTACAGCATTTAAACTACTGCCTTTCTTATAATCTTCTAGCATTGTTAACAAATCTTTATAAAAATAATTCCCATCATAACTAAAATATTCACCTACTTCTAGTTGCAAAGGTTTTTTTCCTAAAGGAATACACATATCATATTTATTATTACTTACTTCAATATCATTAGTTAAACAATGACTTATTTCATCTTTAGTAATACGATAAAAATTATATGACTTAACAAATGCTTTAGGCACAATTAAATAAGTACCATTTTTAATATAACCTTTTTCTCCACTTATTTTTATATATGCACTCTGATTATCTAAAACTTCTATTAAAGCGGCATCAGCCCCGTAATAACGCCAATATCCATTGATTAAAAAGTTATCACCGGTTGTATTAGCATTATAATAAACCGCTGTATTTTCATTTTTTGTAATATCTAAAGTAATTAAACCATATTTAGCATCCACTATTTTTTTATTACCATCCAAAATAACCAAATTATCATTATTTTCTAGATTATCATTTTTCATAGCCAATCTAGCTTCACTAAAACTATCAAAACAAGTCTTATTAGTAATTGTATTATTTGTATTGGCATATCCTAAAGTATATTGTTGAGGAGTACATACTAAAGCATCAACTGGAGTAAGAGCAAAGACATTAACAAGGCTAAAAATATAATTAAACAACATTACAACAACTAACAATTTAGCTACTTTTTTCATTTCTTCCTCCTTCAATACTTTTACATATATAGTATAACATACTTTTAATAATCAATAAATTACATCTAAAATATTAATGTAAAATGATGTAAAAGCAAAGTAAATAAATTTACA
>JAVWBB010000082.1:0-3549 GCA_036649735.1 Bacilli bacterium | reverse complement strand
ATACCATATCTTTAAGTCTAACACTAACTAATTTACTAACCCCCGATTCTTGCATAGTTACGCCATATAAAGTATCCGCATATTCCATTGTTTTCTTCTTATGGGTAATAATTAAGAATTGTGTTTTATTGCGATAATTATTTAAATACTTCCCAAAAGTATCAACATTTACTTCATCCAGTGCGGCCTCTACTTCATCAAATAAACAAAATGGAACTTTTTTAACATTTAAAATAGCAAATAATAAACTAATTGCCGTAAGAGTCTTTTCTCCTCCTGATAATAAATTAATTGATGTTAACTTCTTTCCTGGAGGACAGGCAATAATATCAACCCCTGTTTCTAAAATATTATCTTTATTTGTTAATACTAAAGAAGCATTTCCTCCATCAAATAACTCTTTATACACTTTACTAAATTCTTTTTCAACTTCTTTAAAAGTTGAAATAAATTCTTTTTCCATGACATCATCCATAGTCTTAATAATATTAAACAACTCATCTTTTGCAGATACTAAATCTTTTTTTTGTGTATTTAAGAAATTATATCTCGTTGAAACACTTTCATACTCTTTAATTGAATCAATATTAACCATTCCAATTTCTTTTAATCTAAATTTATATTCTCTAACCTTTTCTTTAGCTACATCTAAATCAATTTCTAAATTATATTTTAGAAGGGCTGATTCATAAGTTAATTCATAATCTTCATTTAATATATTTAAATTATTATCTAATTTTAATTCGATTTTTGAAATATTTAAAGATATATCTTTTACACTACTCTCTAATTCCCTTAAATCTTTTAATTTAATTCTTTCTTTATATTCCAATTCATCTTTTAAACTATTTAATTTATCTTTCGTTAACAAATTAAATTTAAGTTTACTATTTAATTCATCTTTTTCTTTTTCACTATTATAATATTTATTTAATATATCCTCTTCTAAAGCATCAATAGTATTATTTGAAATACTATTATATGTCCTTAATTCATTATTTAATAAGTCTAATTCTATATTAAAATTAACTATATTTTGATTTTTTATTTCTAAATTATTATTTAAATTAAATAATTCTTTTTTATTAAGGATATTTTTATCATCTAATTCTTTATAATTAGTATTTAACTCTTTTAAGTCTTTATTTAAACTATCTAATTGTGTTTCTAATTTATTCTTTTTAGTACTTAATTTGTTTATTTCTTCTTTATCACTAATAATATTATTTTTAAAAGTACCACCTGTAACACTACCACCAGCATGAATTATTTCCCCTGTTAAAGTAACAATTTTATAACGGTAATTAATGCGTTTAGCAATTGTATTCGCACAATCTATATCTACAACTACAATTGTATTACCAAGGGTATTTAAAATGATATTACGGTATATATTTTCATACTTAACTAAGTTAGATAATATATCAATAAACCCCTCACTATTGTTTAAAGTGTTTAAAGTTTCTTCATCAATACCTTTAGGTTTAATAATTGATATTGGTAAAAAAGTAATACGCGATAAACCATTAGATTTTAAATAAAGAATTGCTTCTTTAGCTACCATTTCATTATCAACTATTACATTATTTAAACCATTTCCTAAACTAACTAATAAAGGCAATAAATATTTTGAATCTATTTTAATTAAATTATCTAAAGTATTATGTACTCCTAAAATATTCATATTAAGTAGTTTTTTAATATGATAATTTTTACTCATTAAATTATCTAAATGATTATTAATGCCATATAATTCTTTATCATATTCAATAATCTTATTATTTACATTATTAATCTTAGTCATTATTATATTAATATCATCATCTAATAATTTAATATTAGAAACACTTTTTTCTAATAAATTTATTTCTAATAAAACTTCATTAATAGTGTTTTCTAATTGTAATATTTGTTCTTTTAATAAGAAGGTCTTATTCCCATCTAAAGACTTTTTACTTCTTTCTTTAACGAGTACTAAATCATTGCTAAGTTTTTCAAATTGACTTAGTTTATTTAAAAATAATTTATTAATTTCTTTATATTCTACTTCTAACATAATAAGAGAATTATTTATCTTTTCTATTTCTACATTAGAAGTATTATAATTTGTATTATAAAGTTCTAATTGATTATTCATTTCATTAAATTTAGTTTTACTTTCACTATATTTAGTATTTAAATCTGTTATTTCACTAGTAAGTAAAGATATTTCTATTTTTGATAAATCTTCTTTTATATCTAAATATTCTACTGCTTTAATACTTTGTTCTTTTAATGGGGCAACTTGTCTTTCTAATTCTATTATAATATCATTTATGCGTATTAAATTATCATCTGTTCTTTCTAATTTCTTTAATGCTTCTTCTTTTCTTTTTTTATATTTTAAAACTCCACTTGCTTCTTCAAAGATTACTCGGCGATCAATTGATGTTCCATTTAAGATTTTAAAGACGTCTCCTTGTGAAATAATATTAAAAGAACTCTTTCCTATATTACTATCTAAAAAAAGATTAGTAATGTCTTTTAAACGACATTTTTCATTATTTAAATAATATTCATTATCCCCATTATTATATATCTTCCTTTTAACAGAAACGGTTAAAAAAGGAATAGGAAGAACATTATCACAATTATCAAAAACTAATTCTACACTAGCAATATTTAAACTACTTCTTGATTTACTCCCTGAAAATATTATATCACTCATCAAAGAGTCTCCTCTTAATGATTTAACTGATTGTTCACCTAATACAAATCTAACTGCATCAACAACATTACTTTTACCACTTCCATTAGGGCCTACTACACATGTAACACCTTCATCTAATGATATAACTGTTTTATCAGCAAAAGATTTAAATCCATTAATAATTATTTCTTTTAAATACATACTACACCTCGTATATTTCTATATAAATGATATCAATTTTTAAGTTATTTTACAAGTTAATATATATTTTCTGAACTCTTTTTGTAATTAAACACAATACTTCATAAGAAATATTCTTTAGATACTTTGATACACGTACAATATCATCATTATCTTTTAATATTGCCATTTTATCCCCAACTTTAACATTACTATCTATTTTAACCATTAACATATCCATGTAAATATTTCCTACAATATAATATTTATTATTATTTATATATAAATATCTTCCTGTATTATTGGGATAATTGCTATATTAACAGTTCTAGTATTAATTGGATCTAAGCATAAAATAAAAATTATTATATTATATGTTTTAACCCTTAATGCATTTTCTAAAAAAAACACAGTCAAATAATTAAATCTGTAGGCATCAACATTTATGACTCCAAAATAATATTTGTAATTATTATAATTATTTTAACATTATTACTTATTGTTTTTAAGTTAATATCACTATATTTTTTTGGCACATAAACTTTCATATATAAAAACTGTTAGATAACTAACAGTTAATGTATTTAATAAATGCAATTCCTACTGTAATGTGTATGGACTATCTGGAGTACCATTTCCACTTGCAATTGCTATATCTGATTTAAAGTAAAAGCATGGAC
>JAVWBB010000081.1:2432-3585 GCA_036649735.1 Bacilli bacterium | reverse complement strand
AGTAGAAGTTCATGTGGAGGTTGTAAGGCTTGCATTCATAATTATCATGATTTATATAATTCCACTGTAATAAAAGATAGATTATCATTGAATACTAAAGAGGATATAGAAAATTATTTTATAAAAATGAAATTTGATATAAAAAAATTTAATCAAATTGCAGTTGTTACAGGATTATTTAGAGATGAAGATCATGTTGTTAATCATATGAAACTAGTACATGAAGTTGCTAATGAGATGGGATTTAATGGTGAATTAATGTATTTTGGTTGTCAAGTAAATTCTGATAAAGTTTTAATAGAATTATCTAAACTAGGAAATTTCTATTTAATATATGCTTTAGATAATTTTTTAAAACGTGATAAGCTATTATCAAAATTAAAATTATCTATTACAATAGAAACTGCTAAAGATACATTAACTAGAGCAAAAAAGCTTGGTATTAAAACATCAATCTCTTATATATGTGGTATTGATAATTTAAATGATATTATAAAAGGTTTTGAAAATATTAAAGAATCTCTTACAAATTTTCCAATAATCAATATCTATCAAATGCAAACGAATGAGCAATCTTCAATTTTAGACAATAACGCTAAAAGTTTAGATTTTTATATTAAATCACGAATTGGTATAGAAGAATTATTTAAAGATACATCATTAAGACCAAAAAGATGGGAAAATTATAGACCATTATGGTATAAGTATTTTTCAGATGAAGAGTTACCAAATAATTCATATGGACAATTAGAAAAGAATGGAGAATAAATATGGTAGAATTAGTAAAACAAAATTATGATGAAAATAAAAAAATATTTGAAACAGTTGAGATGAATTTAAGAAAAAAATTAGGAAATATTGTTCCTATAGATCATGTTGGTTCAACAGCAATTCCATATATAAATTATGGAAAAAATATAATAGATATTGTAATTGGAGCAATTGATAATCAACAATTTGAGGAAATAAAGAAAAATTTAGAAAATGAGGGATTTGTTCCGAGTCAAAAAAGTAGGGATGAAATTTATCAATTCTTTTCATCAATAGCAGGTGAAACGGGATCAGGAGATGTTCATATACATCTAGTCATTATGGATACAGAAAGATATAATGAATTTATTGTATTAAGAAATTATTTATTAAATAATCAAGA
>JAVWBB010000081.1:0-2332 GCA_036649735.1 Bacilli bacterium | reverse complement strand
ACAACTTAAGGATTTTTTTATCATGGAGTAAATGACATGTTATTGAGATAATTTTCTTAACAAATGACTTTGTAAAGAAAGAAGGTAAATATGAAGGAAGACATAATGATATACGCATTTGTTCCAAAAGAAATATATCAAACAAAAAAACTAACACCTGAAGAAAAATCAATTTATGAAAGGATATCATCATTATGTTGTAATACAGGTTATTCATGGATAACAAATAAGAGTCTAGCATCTCTATACGGAATAAGAATTGATACTGTAGTTAAACATATAAAAAAAATTGAAAAGAATGGATATATTAGATGCTCATATGAAAAGATAGATAATAAATCTAAAAGAATAATATATTTGACCGATAACCTATGGGATAAACATAATACAAGTAATATGCTAAATGTAAGTAGTGATATAGGTTATTCATCCAAACATAATAATAAAAAGAATAGTAATATAATATACAAGTCTCCTATATATGAAAAAGATAATAGTTGTAATGAATATTGGAACGGAATTAAAATTGAATCTTATTATGATAGATAAAAATCAGAAGAACTAAAAAAACTTCTTAGTGATATTTAAATTAAGTATTTCATAAGTTTTATTAATGGTGATAAAAATGAGTGATGATAAGAAACAAATTTTTAAAGAACTAATAATTAAATATTTATTAAGTCAATTAGAAGAGAATCATTGATACTTTTAAATTATTATGATATTATGCACTTATCTCAAAGAAGGTTAAGTGCTATAAAAGGAGGTAAGAAATGAATTATAGTTTCTTAACAAATATAAATTTTCATGCCGGAATATATATTAGACTTTCACAAGAAGATAAAGATAAAAAATATGAATCAGATAGTGAAAGTGTCATTAATCAAAAACAAATATTGAGAGATTATGTGAATAAAAATGGATTTAATTTATCTGGAGAATATGTTGACGATGGTTTTTCAGGAACTAATTTTGAACGGCCAGGATTTAAGCAATTATTAGAGGATATTAAAACTAAAAAAATTAATTTAGTAATTGTAAAAGATTTATCTAGACTTGGAAGAGATCATGTTATGACTGGGTATTATATTGAAACATTTTTTCCAGAGAATAATATAAGATTTGTTTCTATTGTTGAAAATTATGATAGTATGAAGAATCAAGCTAGTAATGATTCTTCTACTTTTATAATTGCTTGTAATGATTATTATAGTAAACAAAATTCATTGAAAATTAGAAATGTTTTAGATTCAAAAAGAAATGATGGTAAATTTATAGGTAGTGCACCTTGTTATGGATATATGAGAGATCCTGAAGATAAAGGACACTTAATAATTGATCCTAAAACAGCACCATATGTTAAAAAAATATTTGAATGGAGAATGAATGATTTAGGTATGAGTGATATTGCAACTAAACTAACAAATGAAGGAGCACCTACTCCTGCAGGATATAAATCAATTAAGTATTCTTCAAAATTAAAAAGAACTGACATTTGGAGTATTCATTCAGTAAAGAAAATATTACAAAATAGAATGTATACTGGTGACTTAGTGCAACATACTCAAACTACAATAAATTATAAATCTAAAAAGAAAGTAACATTAGATGAAAGATTATGGATAATCAAAGAAGATATGCATGAAGCAATAATTGATAAAGAAACATTTAGAATTGTTAATAATAAAAGATTATCACATAATAGGTCAACTAATATTAAGACTGAAAGACCAAGAAGATTATTAGAAGGATTATTATATTGTAAAGAGTGTGGTAATAGATTAGGTGTTTCTTATAGGAAAAATAAGGATTATTGGACTGTTAATTGTAATAGATATGCGAGAGACCCAATTAGACACTATTGTGAGCCTCATTTCTTTCCGTATGAGTATTTAGAAGAACAAATGTTATATGACATTAATAAGTGCTTTAAATCTTTATTTAGTACCCTAAGTATTGATGAATTGAATAATGAAATAATTAAAAAAATCAAAAAAAATATAAACAATATTGATAATAAAATTAAAGATACATCAATAGAGATAGAAAAGGTTCAAAAACAAATTCAAGTACTTTATGAAGATAGATTAAATAACAATATTTCTATTGATTCATTTAAAGCAATAATACCTAAGTATGAGAATAGATTAATAGAATTAAATAATACATATAAAGCATTAGAAATAGAGAAAATACAAAATAAAGTTTCAAATACAAATATTGATGATTATACAAAACAAATAGAGTTGTTATTAAATATTAAAAAACCTAAGAAAGAATTATTGACTACTTTAATAGAAAAGATTATCATAGATAATGAAAGAAATATAAA
>JAVWBB010000080.1:0-3766 GCA_036649735.1 Bacilli bacterium | reverse complement strand
GATAAAGGGAGGAACAACTGTTTTATATGTTTCACATTCAATAGAATCCATTAAATCAATGTGTGATAGAGTTGTTTGGATTGAACGTGGAATAACAAAAGAGATAGGTCCGACAATAAAAGTGTCTAATGAATATATAAAATATATGGGGATAAAATAATTAATGTAATTTGAAATTAAATGGAGTGGAAGATGGAAAAAAACGAAATAAATAAAATAATAGATATATCAAAAAATAAAACGACAATTTGCTTTGACATATTTGATACATTGCTACACAGAAATGTGAATGGTGAATATGTAAAAAAAATATGGGCGGGATATATTTCGAATGTTTTTAGTGAAGAATATAATGCAAATGAAATTTATGAAATAAGAAGAAATATTGAAGCTACATGCTGTGAACAAAACTATAAAAATGGATATGATAAAGAAGTAACCTATAAGCAAATAATTGAAAACATGTATTCTAAGTTAAATATAAAAAGCTATTCATTCATTGATTTTTATGATAAATGTTTGTGGTTTGAATATAAAATTGAAGAAAGTGTATTATATGTAGATGATCATATAATATCTCTTTTAGATGATCTAAGGAAAGAAAAAAAAGAATTGTATTGCATATCTGACATGTATTTACCTAAAAAAACAATTAAAGAATTGCTTTTTTCTAAGGGATTGTCAAATTATTTTAAAGACGTTTTTGTGTCCAGTGAAAAAAAACTTACTAAAAATTCTGGCAGATTGTATAACTATGTTTTTAAAAAAATAAACGTAAAAAAAGAAAATATATTAATGATCGGTGATAATGAATATTCTGATTATAAATCATGTCTTGAAATAGGGGTTGATTCATATTTAATTAATTCTTCTATATATAAAGAATTTTATCAAAAATTTGAGAGGGAGAATTCCTTTTTAAGCAATAATAGCAAAATTAAATCTTTTGATTTAAAAAGCGATAAAAAACCTTTTGCTGATGTAAGTTTTTCATTATATAAATTTACCGAATCTCTTTATTATAAACTTTTGAAAGATGGTTTTAATGACGCATTTTTCTGTGCAAGAGAAGGTAAGTTTTTTAAAAAAATATTTGATGAATATCAAAAAAATATATATGGTCCCAAAATAAACACACATTATATATTGGTCTCAAGAAGGGCTACTTTTTTGCCCTCACTAGATTCAATTAAAAATGAAAAATTTAAAACCTTATTTATTCAATATCATGTTTTATCATTAAGAACTTTTATGAAAAATTTATCATTTTCAAACGATGAAATTAATAGTATTGTCTTGGATATGAAAATAAAAGACCCAGATAAAGAAATCAGTAATTTTCCAAAATCAAAACTTTTTTTAAATCTTAAAAAGAATCAATTATTTATTAGTATATATAATGAAAAAAGATTGAAGGCTAAAACCTACTTTATGAATTATATAAATTCATTTAATGTAAGTCTTCGCAATGGATTTGCAATGGTTGATGTTGGCTGGAAAGGAACAATTCAAAACAATATTAAAAAAATATTAAAAAAAGTAAACGTAAAGGGATATTATTTAGGCTTAGTAAATTATATAAAAACAACAGACTATGATGATAAAGTGGGTGTATTGTTTGAAGCTACCCTAAATAATAAGTCTAAAAATAATAATTTATTTAATTTAAATAGGTCGATATATGAAATATTATTAGATGCTGATCATGGGAGTACATTAAGCTATGATGAAAATGGTCCTGTAATTGATAATAATAAAAAAGAATTAGATTTGTATTATAATGTTATTGAGCCAATCCAAGAAGATATGTTCAAAATGTATATGAAAATACTTAATACAATTCCATTTAATTATTATGATAAAAATATGTTTGAAAGGATCATAAATAAAAAACAATTTAGAATTAATTGTGAGCCTACAAGTGAAGAATTAGAATTATATAATAAATTTTATCATTTTGAAAATTTCGGTCCTTTAAATTATACTGATTTTTCAGAAAAATTAAAATTTAATATTCTAGACAAAATTAATTTTTACATACATATTAGAACTAATTTCAGAAATAATGATTATTGGCAAATGATATATTTATATAATAAAAATTTAAAATTTGCTATGGTAATATATAGAAATTATAAATTATTAAGATATAAAAAAGAGAGACTATTTTAGAAGGAGGAAATATGAAAGTAATATTTCTAATTGGTTCACCCGATGTTGGAGGTGGCACTTATGTTATTTTTCAACATGCACTTAAGTGCTTAGAAATGGGAGACCAGGTAACTATTGTAACAGATGAAGTGATAACTGATGAAAGGTTAAATTGGCATAAACAAGCAAAAAAATTAAGATTTATAAACTATAATGATGCAAAGAAAGAAGAATTTGACATAGCTATTGCAACCTGGTGGAGAACAATTTATGAATTACAAAATGTTAAAGCGAAAGATTATTTTTACTTTGTTCAGTCAATAGAATCTAAATTTTATGATAATACAGAAAAGGAAATAAAATGGCTATGTGATGCTACATATACTATCAATCTAAAAGTTATAACTGAAGCAACGTGGATTAAAGATTATTTAAAACTAAATTATAATATTGATGCATTTTTAGTTCATAACGGAATTAGAAAAGATATATATAAATCTGATGGGGAAGTATATGAAAAAAATGGATTCAGGGTTTTAATTGAAGGACCTGTTAATGTATTTTTTAAAAACGTTCCAAAAACTATTGAATTAGCAAAAAAAAGTAAAGCAAAAGAAATTTGGCTTCTTACATCAAGTGATATTAGTGTATATCCAGGTGTTGATAAAGTGTTTTCTAAAGTTCCAATTGAAGAATGTGCAAAAATTTATAGGTCGTGTGATCTTTTGGTTAAATTAAGTTATGTAGAAGGCATGTTTGGTCCTCCGCTTGAAATATTTCATTGTGGAGGTACTGCAATTACATATGACGTTACGGGGTATGATGAATATATTGTTGATAATAGTAACGCTTTAGTAGTTAAAACTGATGATGAAGAGTGTGTTATAGAATCTATTAATAAGTTAATTGATAATAAAAAACTTTTTAACAAATTGAAAGACGGAGCGAGAGAAACTGCAAGTAATTGGATAAATTGGGACGAATCATCAACTATTTTTAGAAATACATTACTAGATAATAAAAAAAATAATGATAATATGCACAGAGAAATTCAGTTGAAAACGGAATTCCTATTTAATACTTATGTTTTATTGTGTGAACATGTAGAGAAATCTAATAAAAGAAAAATAGGGGATTTTCTACGTAAAAGATGTCCTAACATGTATAAATGTTATAGGAAGTTAATAAAAAAATGATAAAAGAGTTTAAAGAAGATTTTAAAAATTATTTATTAAAATCTAAAAGTTTTATCTTAATTGTACTAATATTTTTATTATTATCTTTTGGTATAAGATTAATTTCTAATTCTATATCTATTGATACTGAATTATACATGATTGCTGCTGGCGAACTAGAAGCTTCATGGCAAGGAATGGGTAGATGGGGGCTAGTATTATTAAATAAACTAATAATGGGAAATCTTTTTATTATTCCTTTTTCTAATTTATTAACATTTATTAATATTTTAACATATTCAATTTTAATCAATTTTTTGTTATACTCTTTGTTAAATGACAAAAATAAACAACTATTTACAAAATATCAATTTATTTTAACTGCTATTTTTATAACAAGTCCAATATTTGCTGAACAGTATGGATTTACTCTTCAAAAT
>JAVWBB010000079.1:0-3801 GCA_036649735.1 Bacilli bacterium | reverse complement strand
TCTTCTATAGAATCATCTGTTCCTAATACATAACAATTTGAATATGTTACTTTTTTACCTAATTTATCTAATCCTCTATTAGCTAATATTCTCCCACCAAATAAGAATTTCTTATCTAATATTAATTGTCTTATTTCTTTATTTCCATCACTTACTCTATCTAACCATTCATTGAATGTTTCATTATTATATTGATATTTATTTTTCCATATATCTATTCCCAATTTATTATATTTACCTAACCATTCTTCTACTGTATTTATTTCTCTCATATTATACTCTCCTTTTTTAAAATAGTCGCTTATTTAAAGTAAGACTTACCCACACTTATATTATATACCCATTGTTATTCTATGTCTATCACATTACAGAATAAAATTTTAAAATATTTTTAATCAAATGAATATTATTCATAAATATGTTAACAATAATAGTATAACTACTTATATAGATGTGTATGACCATTTAGTATTTCCATTGAACGGATATTTTTACCAACTGTTGTTTTATCTTCCATTATATAAGTAGTTATAAATTACCATCTATCTATATCAGTTATATCTAATTCTTCTTTACACATCGGACATCTTAGCTTAATAGAAGTTCCTATCCCACAATATTCTAATATTATTTCTATTTTAGAACTATTGCCACATTTATAAAGATGTTTATTTCTAAATTTATTATAACTTTCACATTCGACATCAGTCATTGCATAAGCTGAATTTTTCTTTATATTATCATACTTATCTTTTAGCAACTTTATTTCTTCATCCTTATTGTATTCATCTTTTAGCTTATTATATCTATTCAACAAACCTTCGTAATCTCTATTTTTTAAATCTACACATTCTTTAATTTCATTTAAAAGTTTATCAACACTCTTTCCTCTAGTTCACATATCTTTTGAAAAACTACTTATTTTATCGTTATCCATATTGCACACCCCATTCTAATGTAATAGTGTTAAAAAATTATCTTTTCCATTTTTCTTTGGGATATCATCATTGGTAATAGTTTTTTTTCTATCGTTTCTTTTTCTATTAAATCATATATGTCTTTTTTATTATTTAATTCAACGTCAATAATTATATCATTTAATTTCATACCTCTAACTCCACTATCTTTAAAATTTAAATCCACAATTATAAATCTTAAATATTTTGGAACACCATTTGATTTTGTGCGTGAATATATAATTAATTCATAATATCCATACATTGTTTTACACTCAAGAGTTTCCACTCTTTCATATGTTATTATTATATCAATAACAACATGTTTACTCCTTTCTATATTATCTGATAAAATAAGTATATTATCATTTTCTTCCCAAAGCTTCCAATTTGATATTATGTCATTAAATATATCATCGTATGACATAAAATATTTATTTATTATATTATTAAAGTATTCATACATTATAATCATCCTTATTTATTTCTAAATTTAATAACTCATCATTTTTATACCGTTTGTAGTTATACATTCCAACTACATCTGTGAATTCAATTAAATTAGGTAACATTTCTTTCAGACTATTTAATTTGTATCGCGTTTCTCTGTATGTTTCATTAAGGTTTTCAATTGATTTTTTATTATAGTCATCTTCAAGTTTGAATTCATATTCCCATTTATCTCTATCAATTTTTGACCACCTCCCATTAAATACATACCAAAGAAATAAATTAAATTTACTAAGTTTGTTTCTTTGGTGACACCCACACATAGCTAAATCATACCAAGTATATTTTCCACTATCTATCAATTCAAAATATTTTCTCATATCTCCATATCTATTTTTAATCAATGGTTGTCTATGATAATCTTTAAGCCAATCAAGGTCAATTATTAATAATTTACTATCGTGAGTTGGC
Organism: Bacilli bacterium; assembly: GCA_036649735.1. GTDB lineage: Bacteria > Bacillota_I > Bacilli_A > RF39 > UBA660 > JAVWBB01. Next base: position 1,924 of record JAVWBB010000079.1, on the reverse strand, counting down.
AACTTCATACTAATATCGTTTATCGAAAATTCAATATAGTTACAATCTCTTTTAAAATCATACCCTTGAGGGAACGTTTCCTTAGCTATATCAACTAATAAATCATCGTATCTTAAAGGAGTTCTACACAATTCTCCCCATTCTTCAATAGACACATTCTTTATTTCTAAATTTTCAATAAGTTCCTTACGGTATTCAAGCCTACCAATATCATCATCTATTTCATTGATTATATCTTGTTTTGACTTCATAAATTAATCCTCCAACTTTACATTTTATTATCATATCTTGACCGTATTTCTGTTAATTCATTAAATTTAATATATTTTCAAACACCCAATATCTTATATCTTTAGGAAGTTCATTTAATATACAGTTCTGTTCGTCTCTTATCATTTTTATCGACTTATTCTTATTGTCCAATTCTTTTAATTTCAATGCTATTTCATACATATTATTGTCTTCGTATGGTTTTATATATTTGTTATATTCCAATAACTCATCACACCCATTGCAAGAAAAAGAGTCTATAAGACATTCTTTACATGGGATATTTGGCAATATCTTAGATAATAACTCTAAATCGCTTTCTGAAAACTTAATTTCTTGTTTAATTTCCATATTAATACCTCCTAACGTATTTATACTTTAATTATATACTAATTAATATTCTAAGTCAATATCTATTTAACTAAATTTTTACATCTCACCTTGCTAGTTTTTAATATACTATATTTTCTATGAAAGAAATCTCCTTTATTTAAATTCTATTATTACTTTCTTATCATTATTATTTAATGTTTTAACCAATGATTTAACTTCTTTTTCTGCATTAGCTTTTAAGTATTCAACTTTGTCATCTATTTCATAATAATCCTTTATATCATTATAAGCCTTACTGTCAATGGAATCTTCCCAAAATTTCTGAACTTTCATTCCACTATTATTTCCACATAATAAATTAGAATCGGTTTCATCTTCTATCACATACATAGTATCTTTAACTCTATGAACACTTTCCTCTTTTACAAATGGTGTTGGTAGTACTATTTTTATTTCATTGTCATTTTCACTAATATCTGCTTGGGATAATCTTACGTCACATTCATAATATACATCACAAGTCGCAGTTAACTTAGATTTTTTATGAAGCCCTAGTATAAACTCTTCATCGAAATTATAAGAATGTTTAAAATTTATAGTACTATCAAATATCTTATACTCTTGCAGTTCATTAAATTTAGTTTTTACACTTTTAGAATACATAGTTGTCTCAGTATAATTACCCTTCCTTTCTACAATTTGTTCCTTAACATATAAATCATGTTCTAACTCGCTTATTTTATCACTTTGAATAAACATTGTAAACACTCCTAATAAAGCTAACGATATCAATAAACTAGCTATAACTTTTTTTAATACATTTTTATTTTTTATTCTTTTATTTAACATAATATTCCCCCCCCTATAAACTATTTAAAATATTCTCAAGTTGGTCTGCTATTTGATTAGCTACATATTCAACTTGTTCATCATTTATTATCTTGACTAATTCTTTTTCCGAACTAAAGAATCCAAATTCGCCAAGTATAGTTATTGTATCCGTATCTTTAAATTCATTAATCTCACCGATATATCCATCATTTATTCTATTTTTCATTTGAGGTATCCCCAAAGGATTATCCACAATAGAATTAGATAATTGTTTCGCATATTTATCAGAAACATAATCCTTATCATTTACCATAAAAAAATAACCTTCTAAATCATCTTTATAGGCATTGTGATGAACTGATAAGTATATGTCTGGATTTTTACTCTTAGCCCATCTTCCTGCCCCATTTAAATCTTCTTCTTTGTTGCTAGATATTTGTAAGTCTACTTTTATTCCTTTCTTAGAAACTAATTGGGCTATTCTAGTACC
>JAVWBB010000078.1:0-3819 GCA_036649735.1 Bacilli bacterium | reverse complement strand
ATTGTTTATGTTAAAATGATGGGTGCTTGTTCTAATTGTAGTATGTTAGACTTTACTTTAAAAGATGGTTTGGAAAATGCAATAAAAGAAGAAGTTCCTGAGGTTATTGAAGTTATTAATATTAATAGATAAAATAGTTTATATAGCTATTTTATTTTCAAAATAATCAATTCTTATTATTTTATCTTTTTTAATTAAAAAATTATATAATTTATTTAATTGATTGTCATATAATTTAACTCTTGGAATTAATTTGTTTAAAATTATTTCTTTTTTTTCTTCTTTTATTATTTGTTCCATGTTATCAAAAAATGGTGTTATGTATAATAGACGAATAAATAGAATGTATAAGTTATCTAATTTATTTATTTCTATGTAGTCAGTGATATCACACATTTCTCCAAAGAAAAATTCATCTTTATAATAATCTCCATAGTCTCTTAAATAACTGTCGATTACAATATTAAATGGGTCGTACAAATCTTTTACTTTTAAATTGGTATTTATCCTTTTATGTGCAATATATTGTGGTTCATTTAAGGATAGCATTCTAAAATAATTGGTGTTCATTAATTGAATAGATATCTCTACCATTCCTATGAAGTAATCCGATATTTCATATAATAAAGGATATTTTTTTTTATATTCATTTAATTGATACTCAAAATAATCAATTTTTTCTATCCATAATTCTCTCCACATATATAGTTTTTTGTTATCTAAAAGAAGAGGATGCTTTCTAAAATTGGATAAAAAAAGGGAATTTATTTTATTATTATTATTTTCTTTAATTTTCATAAGAACATATATATTATTGTTTTTAGAAATAATAATTTGATTATCTTTATTTAGAATTATTTGATGAAAATTAATTTTATAATTTTTTAAATATAGCATTAATTCATAAATATAACTTATTTCTTTTAAGTCCAGTTTTATGTTTTTCAATAAATAAAATTCTTGTTTAAATTCAAAATAGAAATTGTTTTCATTTTGAATTATTTTATCTGGTTGAATTCCATAATTGTATATTATTTCATTTTTGATAAAAAAGCCTCCTTTTTAATTTCTTTTACAAAAAGAGATTTATTTTTAGAATCAACTATTATATAAAAATCATTTTTTGTTCTTGTCATTGCAACATAAAATAATCTTCTTTCCTCTAAAATATCTTTTTTTATTTTTAAAACTTTTGATTTAAAAAAGTTGTTTTTTTTATCTGAAGGAAATTTTGATGATTTTAAATCATTAAATAATAAAATTACATTGTCATAGCCTAGTCCTTTTGATGAATGAATTGTTAAAAAATCAATTTTTATCTTTTCATTTCTAATATATGCAATATTAAATTCATTTATATTAAATAATTCTTTATTTAGCATATTTATATCGTTTTTATATCTTCCTAAAATTAAAATATTTTTTTCTTCTCCATAATTTCTGATTATTTCTTCAATAATTTTCTTTAAACATGAATTTAAGTTTTTTTTATATATATAAAGTTTCAATGGTAATGTATTACGTTTAAATGATATTAGATTTTTTTTAATTAACTTGTCGTCTTTCATAACAAAATTACCGGCAATATTGATTAGTTCTTGACTGTTTCTGTATGTATTTTCAAGTTTTATTATTTTAGCATTGAATTCTTTTTTAAAATCTAAAAACAATTTGACGTTTGAGCCTGAAAAAGAATATATTGATTGCCAATCATCTCCTACAACAATGATATTACTTTTTTCTTTTAATTTTTTTATTAAATTTAATCTTATTTGTGAAATATCTTGATATTCATCAATGATTATATATTTATAATTATTGTTTTTTTCATTCACTAGATTTGTTGCATAATAAATAAGTTCATCAAAATCAAAAGAATTATTATCATACATAAAAGATTTGTATTTTTCTATTATATTTAATAAAAATTTTAAATAATCTTTAATTTTTTTATTATGTGTATTTTTTATAATATCTTTTAAATCTATATCTGACGTTCTTATAAAACAAATGTTTTCGACAGTTGAAGCTACAAAGAAGTCTAAATTATTGTTGTATTTTTCGATTTTCTTACTATTTTTTTCTTTTTTCAACAAGAATTTTACATTTCTTGACAATTCTCGTTTGTTTTCATTTTTAATAATTTCTCTTATTATTGGTTCTAGTTTTTCAATTATCTTAACTTTTTTTCCTGTTCTTTTTATTGTTTCTAAAGCAAATTTGTGAAAAGTTAAAATGTCTATTTTGAAATTTAATATTTCATTAATATTATATTTAAGTTCATTTACTGCTTTATTCGTGTAAGAGATAACTAATATATCTTTTTGACTAATTCCTTTTTTTTCTATTAAATATTTGACTTTTGCGGTCATTGTTGTTGTTTTTCCTGCTCCTGCTCCCGCTATTACAATCAAACTTTTTGATTCATCTTTTATTACTTCTATTTGTTGTTGATCAAGAATTATATTACTATCTATTTTTTTTAACATGTTTTTAAAATATTCTTCCATACTTAATGATACAATTATTTTTTGTTAATTCCTTTTAAAAAATAAAAAGAAATCATTTTATTGATTCCCTATTGCTTTTATGTAGACAGCTGCTAAAAATTCTAATTGATAAATATTTGATATTGTTAAGATTTCTATTCGGTTTAAATCAAAATTTTGTAATTCTTTATAAAAATAAATCATTATTGCTCTTCTATTTACTATTCTATTTATTTTTTTTGTGACTATTATTTTTTTTATAAAATTCTTACTGAATGACTCATGCTTTAAAACTTCTTTTTTTAACATTTCATTATAATAGTTTATACTGTATATTTGTGAGTCGTCAATTTCTAGCAGTTTTCCTGCGTATTCAAGCGCTTTTAGAATATTTGTATTTAGAACATTAAAATCTGTTGTGTTTGATAAATTAAACAAATTATTTTTTGGTAATACTTTTTTATATAAAATATCACTTTGATTAGTGCTTAAAACACTTTTTAAACAGTTTATAAACTTTACATTTATTTTATTATAATTTTCAAAAATATGACCTTTCTTGAAGGTATAGCAGTCACCATCAAGTTGATTATAGGTTTTCATTGAATCATTATATCCGTATTTCATTGCTCTTCTTGACAATGTTTTATCAAATATAAGAAAAGATCCTAAATCATTTCTAGGTGTGATGTATATTATTTTTACTGTTTTGTCTACTAGTTTTCTTTTAATACCAATTGAATCTAAGTCTATTGCTATTATTTCTTCTGCTCCCAAAGATATTGCTGTATTTATCGGTAAATTATCATAGTAACCACCATCAATATATTGAGTCTCATTTATTTTTGTTATTTGAAAAGCTGGAAAACAAGTACTTGACGCTAAAACATATTTTAATAAGTTATCAGGTTTTTCACTTTTTTTAATTATTTTGGGTTTCATTGAAGACAAATTAAAGGTTATTATTCCATAATCAATTTTAGAGTCATAAAACTTTTTTTCATTAAAAGATTTAGATAGAAAATTATAGATTTTACTTGTTTCCATACCACCCTTTTTTAAAAAAGCAATAGCAAAATTTTTGTAAACTTCTATTATGTTTTCATCTTTTTTAAATTTTATTTCAAATAAATCATCAAATCCAATATTTCTCCACAGATGTGCTGCCTTAAAGTATTCTTTTTGAACCATCATCAGTCCATTAATGGAACCAATAGATGTTCCTGTAACAATATCAAAAGAAATATGCATTTTTTTTAGGGCTTTCCAAACACCTATTTGATAGGCTCCTTTTGATCCACCACCAGAAAGAACTACTGCTCTTTTCACA
>JAVWBB010000077.1:0-3927 GCA_036649735.1 Bacilli bacterium | reverse complement strand
GAATATTTAAAGAAACAAAACTTTTTCTTTTCACTTGCTCATATTTTAGAAAACAAAAATATTAAAGGAGCTATAGGAAGTAACCATATAACTACAAAAATCAATTTGAATAGTGATGGTTTTTTATATGAAGAAAACTATCTTGATTCTACTCAATCCATGGATTACTATATACCAGGATTAGATACATTGATGTTAATGAAAACAGAGTCATTAGATGGAAATAAATTATCACATCCTACAGTAACAGAATATGGAAAAATATTAGGTGAAGTATTTGAAAATACTATTATTAATACTGAATATTACAAAAACTATAGAAATTTTGATAAAAGTGTACCGAAACAAGTGTTATTAGAATTATCAAATACAATTACTATAGATTTAAAGAATAATATTGAAATAAAAGATAAATTGAAAAATATATTCTTTAATAATAAGTATATAGACTTAAGTGATAGCTTATGTTTGAGCAAAGATTTAATTATATATATAAATTCAAAATATGAAAAAGATGTTATTATAAATTCATTAAGAAATGTATTATTTGATTATTTTTCTCCAAGAGGTAATGATTATCAATTTCCAGAAGAACTTAACGACATTATAAAAAAATGGGAATTAGTTACTGCAAGAAGATATTTTACATTTGGATTAAGTATAATATGGAAGTATATGTTACCTTTGATTGAGGAACCTATTTCTTTTAATGAATGGTTTAATAAGAGTATAAATACTTATAAATTAGATTTTGATATTAATAAATCTGTGAAAGAAACAATTAACTTTATTGATTTGGATTATAAATATAGAGAAGATATAATTAACAGATGTAGAAAAGATGGGTTTTCAGAAGAAAAAGCTATTTCTGATGGAATATCATTATTACTTTATGTTTATAAAAGAATATCTAATAGAGATGATATTAATACAAATCATACTTATATAGTAAATAGTGATTGGGATACGTTACCATTGTATTCATATTTTGATTTAGTTGATAAATATTTAGATAAACCATTATACGTGTTAATTGAATACATAATGAAGAATTATTTAATAATGCAAAATGAAAGAACAGCATATAGAAAATTAGTAAATGAAAATAAAGATGGATATCATTTTGAAAAAATATCAGATAAGTATGTTTTATCAAGAAATTATTATTTTGGATTAGGTAATGATAGATTAATTGCATTAGCGGGTATACTAGATCAATTAGATATGTTAGAAGGTGTAAACTATGAAAGATAATATATTAGAATTGATAGGTGGTAAATACCATACAGCAATAATAACTACATTTAATTTTGATATTAATTTTTTTGACACAAAGGTAGTACCTAAACTGGAAATAAATGATATAAAGAATATTCTATTATTTGTAGATGCAAAAGAATTTGAAAAATCAATTGAATCTATATGCTCTTCATATGTCGGGAAAAAATATAATGTAATACCAGTTAAAATGAATGCATCATTTCATCCAAAATTATTTTTAATGCTTGGAGAAGATGCTGCGAAGTTGATAATAGGAAGTTTTAACCAAACGAGAGCCGGATATTTAACGAATCAAGAAATCTATAATTGTTTTGAATATGATAATAGTGAAAATATAGGCAATTTAAATTTGATTCAATCAGTTATGCACTTTATTGAAAATTTAATAAAAATTATTGATGTAAAAGATGAAATAGTTGACATACTTCATAATATATATTATTTAGGAGTTAAATCAACTGCTAAGAATGAATACTTTATATCGTCATTTCAAGATAGCATTATAGAACAATTAAAAAAAATAATTGTTAATAAGGTTACCAGTATTCAAATAGCAGTTCCATTTTATGATGATGAACTTAGAGCACTTAAAGATATATCTAGTATTTTTGAATGTAGCGACATTAAATTATTTGTTCAGAACGGAAAAAGTACTTTTCCAATAAAATATAATGAAGAAAATGACATTATAAAAAAAATATTTAAATTTGGAAAAATAGGTTTTAATGAATCTGATAATTTTTATCATGGAAAGGTAATAAAGTTTAATACTAATAGTGAGTCATATATATTATATGGTAGTTCTAATTGTACTTTGGCCGCATTATTTAAATCATTTAGAGATGGTGGAAATATAGAATCTAATATATTAGCTAAAGGTAATATAAAAGATTATAACAGTTTCTTTGATGAGTTCATTGTAAGTGATAAAAAAGAATTTACAAAATTTGAAGAAGAAAAATATGACAATATAAAAAAAGAATATATTCTTGACAAAGTTTGCTTAAATGGTAATAATGTTGAGATAAGTATAAAGTATATAACAGAACCTACAAAAATATTGTTGAAAGGTGAAGAACTTCAATTAAATTATGATAATAACTTTATTAAGATTGAAATAGAAAAAAATAGAGTAGATACAATTTTTGAACTTTCTATAGTGTCTGACCAGGAATATTGTATTAAATGCTTTTATAATGATTTATCTAGAATAAAAGACTATAGACATAGTGAAAAAACAAAATATTCTATACCAGAACATTTATTAAATAAAGATAATATAATGCTTAATGATTTAGTTGATATAATCGCATGTTTGCCAACGGATAAGGTTCAAATCAAAGAGAACATAGACATTGCAAAATCTTACATATCTAAGAAAAACGAGAATGAATCTGATGATCTGACTGAAGAATATGAAATTGATAATGAAAAATTAATTGAATATGCAAAAAAATATAATGATAATAATAAAATTAAAGCAATAGCGAGTCATATTTCAGATAATTATTTTTTGTCTTTAATAAATGATAAATTAAAAATTGATTCTGAACATAATTATACTGGAAATACCATACCGAGTAGTTGTGCTGAAACACAAATAAAAGAAATTGATATAGAACAATATAATGATCATCAATGTAAGAAATTAATTACAAAATTAGTAGAAAAATTAACATATGATGATTTTGCTGAAGCGTTAGATTATAAAAGTTATAAAGATTATGTTGGAATTTCTTTATCTTATTTAGATAAATATCAAGAAACATTTAATGATAAGAAATTACTATCTAATAGTAAAATATTAGAATATAAATATAATGTATTACTTAAATTATTAAAGAAAGAATATTGTAATGAACTTGCTGAAGATGAAGAAAAGTCTATAATAGTTGCAGTATTTATCTTAGTTATTGAAATGACGTTACATAATAACGACGATAATAATGATAATAAAGATAAAAATAACGAACCAAAAGTTAAACAATTATTAGAATCTTTATCTAATTACCATACTATTAAAAATTATGATAATGAATTTGAACAATCTATGAGTATTATTAAAAATAAAGGATTATTAACATTTGAATATAATTTTAAAAAATTGATAGATGATATTATTGGTTATTTAAATTTTGATAATATAAAGAAAGCAATTGATGATTTGATTAGTGGAAAAAAAGATATACTTTATAAGAATAAAAAATTAATTGTAATTATTGAAACTGAAGAAATAGAAAAGGGTTTACAATTTAATACTTCTCCTAAAATGAAAAAAATAAAAAAATTAATAAAATCTTATTCGTCAAAAGTAGAAACTATAAATAATTTTGATATTTTGCTTAATAATAAATTAGATGGCAATATTATTAAAATGGAATTTACTTATGTTATAAGTGATAATGAAACTAAGAGAAATATTTATTATAAAGATGGTAAAGTATGGAAAGAAGAATACTAGGATTAATCCTGGTTTTTTTGAATGTTAATTTGTTGATTACGGTAAAATCGTAAAAAAAATGTGTTATAATTGTAATTGAAAAAGATTACTTGGATGATAATATGATAATAAAAGATAACAAAAATTTAAAAGAAGTTGATTTCATTAATGAAAAAGAGCTTCAAACATATTTTGGAAAATACATT
>JAVWBB010000076.1:0-4064 GCA_036649735.1 Bacilli bacterium | reverse complement strand
ATCTAAATGGTTGTAAATGTCAAAATACGGGGTGCGTATATTTAATTCAAACATGAAAGTTCGAATAGATTTCTTTATAGAGCAATCTAGTACAGATTACGAACTATAAAGGTAGCAACTATTATGGATTAAATTTTAATTATTTTTAATGAATATATATAAATATTTAATATTTAACTGTATAATATATATAAATATTTATATAACTTTTTTAGAAAGGAATAGTATAAGTGATTAATAAAATTTACTTAATAACAAAAAGGATAATACAAATAATTTTATATTTAGTTGAAGTAATTGGAATTTCATTTTTGTTAACATGCGTAAGCAATAAATTTTTTCCTACATCTAATATTTATGATTTTTTAGAGCGAATAACAATTTTTTATATGTTTTATCAAATAATAATATATGGTGTATTACAACAATTAAATGATATTAAGAAAGATGAATATTTGGCTGTTTTAAATATGTTTAAATATATTAAAATCTTTATCAATGATGAAAAAGACTATCTTTTAAATGTTATAAATGGATTGTTGGATGGACAATTAGATAGTTCGGTGCTAAATGATAATTTAATAAGAAATGAATATTTAGAAATAAAAAATGTTTTAGATAATAATATGAAGTTCGATCGAACGTTGATTGATGTAAAAATTTTGTATTATGAACATTTATATGAGGCTGAATCATTGAATTGGAAATATTCTTTATTTATAAGAATTTTTAAATGAGGTGATGTTATAGTGAATTTTGAAGATGAAAATAGCGAAAAAATACTAAATGAAATAATGAATGATGCATTTTGGTTAGGTTTTTTATTAGAAATTAAGCGAAAAATAAAAGATTATAATCAAAAAGAAATTTTAGCTAATTTTTTAATATTTTATTGTTCAATTTTTTGTGAAGAAATTTTAAAAGCTAAAGTTGGAAAACTTAGTGGAAAAAGTAATATTAAAGAGTCACAAATTCATGATTTTAGAAATCATAATCTAAAATATTCTCCTTATTTAAATAGTGATTTTACCGATAATATAATTCGAGAAATGGGAATAAATTTTGATAATTATGAATTTGATATAGTTATGACAATGAATAAAAAATTCTTAATAGATATAAATTTCAATAATTGGGAATTAAGTAAAAAAGAAAACCTTGATTTATTAAATGGATTAGTTGTTACTCCTATGAGATGGATAGAAATATTAATGCCGTCAAATATATATTCGGAAATTGTTAGTATATTTAATAATTTATCTGAACAATATATTACTAAGATAAATGAGTTACAATTATATAAAAAATCATATGCTTCTTCAAATTTATTTAAGTATTCACAAATGAATAATGATGAAAAAATATATGTCTTATATAGATATAGTCAAATTAAAAATATAATAAGTATTTGTGATATTTTTAGTGATGATATTTCATATGATATTGGTAGCTTTCATTTTGAATTACAATTATTTCTAATGAAATGTAAATCAATTATTATTGAGCTATTTTGGAATGATAATAAAGATAATAAGGCAATAACAAATCTAATGAATATGCTATTAGAAAATAATAAATGTATTCCTAATGATTTTTATTCTATTAACAGGAAATGCAGAAATAATCTACATTATTCTATCTATCAATCTTTATTAAAAAATGACTGTGAATTATTAAATATTTATCAAAATATATATTTAAATAATATTTTAGAATTATTTGATAAAGAAATTAATTTGAAGTTTGGATTTTTTTATAATTTAGCACTAAACGTTGCTTGTAAATGTCAAAATAAAATGTAGGTTTTTGACAATAACTTTTGTAGGTTTTTGACAACTAAATTATTATAGTAGGCCAAATAAGTATGAATTATAATGAAAACTGTAATATGAATTTTACAGTTTTTATTAATTCTAAATTTTCTTTTAAAATTTTTATAAATGTTATTATTAAAAGTGATAAATAGGGGGTGCGGACGAAAAGTTGGACTTTCTTAAAAAAGGTAGGACAGTATATACATACAATTATTGAAAATAGAAGAAGCAATAAAATTATTTTTAAAACTTAAATCATATTCTAGAGCAGTAAATAAATTAGGCTATCCTAGTAGAGGGCTATTAAAAATTTAAATTATGATATAATTATTAATAAAGAAAAAAGGAAGTTAATTATATGAAGAATGATGTCTATAAAAATAAAAGCGTAATAAAAGATAAGACTAAGTATGTAGATAAAAATAGTGTTAAGAATTATAAAAGATTTATTGAAAGAATTATAAAAAGTAAGACTTGAAAGAGATGTGTATAAAATGATGGCTGAATTAATAAAAAAAGATGTAGGCATTAATAAGTAGAACTAACCAAATCCTGAAGGAACAATAATTATTATAGAATTTTCAAGATAGTTTGGTAAAATATATTTGTCTCCATTAGTTGATTATTTTGATGGTGGGCTTAGTGAGTTGAAATATTTGGACTATTCCTATGCTGAACAAGTAAATATAATGCTTGAATCAGGTATTCTATAATTAAATAATGGTGAAAAGTATATTATACATTCTGATAGAGGATGTCATTATAGATGGCCCATTTGGATAGATATTATATTTGATCAAGAATGTAGTTCTCATAACACTGCTTGTGAAGGATTTTTTGAAAAAATTAAATATAAAATGTTTTATAATAAAAAATTGAATGGATTATCCACTAACAGATTTATAAATATATTAAATATGTTACAAAGAAAAGAGAATTGAGAAAAGTCTAGGCTGTTTTAGTTCGGTGGAGTATAGACATAAATTAAGATTGTAATTAAAAGCTCAAAAATATGTCTGCACCTAATCCTAGAATGTTGAAAATTTATAAAGATTCTATATATGTGAATAATATACAACTTGCTCCAAATAGTTTTCTAGTAGTGATACCTAAATATTATTAAAAAAAGAATATGTTATGAGTGCACATTATTTAAGAAATTGTGATAGTGCAACAAGAGAAGAAATAGAAAAAATATTAGGAACAAAAAGGTAACTACAATAACAATACTAAATGAAATGATTGATAGAAATTTAATTATAAAAAAACTCCCATATGGGAGTATAAGTTTAATTGGAGTGAATCTAGTACAGGTTACGAACTTGTTCTTTTTCTATAAATATTATATTTACTGATTTTTTTCAATAATTTCTTCTTCTATTTTACTTCCCTTTGATCTATTACATCTCCAACATAATGTTTGTAAATTTTCCTCTGTTGTTAAACCATTTTTTGATAACGGAATTATATGATCGATTTCCAAAAGCAAATTCGGCTCTTTTTCAATTGTTGCACCACATTTTTTACAAGTGTAATTATCTCTTTCTTTTATTTTTTCTCTTAAGTTAGAAGTCATCAGAGTTCTTTGGCCTGCAATACTTTTTTTAAATTTAATTATTTCTGATAAATAGTTAATAAATTTATCTAAATTAGAAATATCTAAAGTTACATGTGTTGACATAGAACTATTGCCACCTGAACTTACATATTGAAAATAAAATTTTGGAAAGTATAATTGGCTTAAATCTATATCTTGAAATCCCAATTTTCTAATAAATTTTTTCTTTTTTAAAGTTCTTATTAAAAAAGGAACTTTATTACTTATTTCTGATATTATTTTATCCCTTTGATTTTTTAATAATATTTTACCTTGCTCAGCGGCTGAAAAATTATTTAAAATTTCTTCAAAATTTTCCAAAGTGTCTTCATTTGGAGTAATATTAAAATACTTACATACATATTTGAATGGCTGTTGTTGAGCACCTCTACACACCGTAGCAGAACATTTATACACATCTGATGAATTGTTAATATTTTTCCAATTTGTTCGTTTAAAATTAAAATTACTACTGTCTACGTAATTGGCAGTGCCATAGTCTATTTGTTCAATATTCAAATATGAATTTTTTAATTCTTCTATGTGATTATTTAAATCATTACAATCGTTTGTGTAATTCTCAATATTTTTTTTAATTTCATTAAACTTATCACTTTTAAAATATAAATATTCATAAATAAACCATCCGATAA
>JAVWBB010000075.1:0-4120 GCA_036649735.1 Bacilli bacterium | reverse complement strand
CATGGTGTATAAGTATGTTTGTATATATGATGATTACAAATCTTAGTCTTAACAGTACAAATATAAGTGTGCTCCTTTTTGCCAAACTATGATTCTAAACTTTTTCTTTCATTATTAATTTCTCTAATTTGTGATAATCTTATCAAATGGATACACAAAGTAAAACATTTGTCATACCATTGTATTAAATCAATATCATTATCCTTATATTTACTATTAATTTTGTGATTAATTCCAAAATTATTCATGATATAACCTATCGAACCATAAGTGTCTTTATCCAATTTAGAGTAATTTAATTGGTTCTTCTCAATAAAAATATCCAAAGATTTAAGGATTTCTCTCTTTCTGTGTAAGTCGGCCTTAACTTTAAAATCATTATATTCTAATAATAATTTTGCTATATCTTCATCAACTAATTCTAATATCACATCAACATCAGCATCTCTTTTTAGCAATAGACATTTATCTCCACATTCTACAAATTTATAATTTATTTTTTCAGCTATCTCAAAAATATTCGCAATCAATGCAATTATTGTTTCATCTTCTGTTCTTATATAACTATTCTCAGCAGAAAATTTTATTATATTATAAATAAACTCCAAATAGTATAAAAACTTATCTTTTTCAATAATACTTCCATCCGTAAAACAAAAACATGACAACCCTATATTATCTAAATATTCTTCACAATTAATAGCGGTCCCTCTATAAGGCCATTTTTTAAATGCTTTTTTATCAATTGCACCAATCAGCGAATAACATCTTTCTTTATAAAATGTTGTGTTTTCAGTATGCTGAAAATACTTAACCATTTTGCGGAATTCCTTGTTTATATCTATTCTTACTTCTATATCAAAGATACTTCCTAGCATTCTAACACCTCTTGCATATATTATATCATTAATTAGCCAATATCAGCAAAACTAACTTTAATATATATTATTTTATATTGATATATTTCAATTCTATCAACAAGGTTAATTATAAGTTATCTATCAGGGTGTCATACATAGAACGTCACTTATATACTTTTCTATTTCATGTTTATTAGATCTGGTGTAATTAATATTTAACAAGTAATTATTAAGTAAATCTAATCGCTTTTCTTTATTACTTATATTTACTTCTAATTTTTCTTTACTATACTATATTGACCTGAATCAATTACACTATTTAACTTATCAATATATATCAACTAACTTTAAACTATTTTCCTTAATATATTGAAGTAATAGACCTCTTTGATTATTAATATTTTCACTTTCAAGTATCTTATCATCTTTTTATCTAGATAATCTAATATAAATTCTAATATTATATATTTATGAATTTCTATTTTAGTAATAATAATTAAAGTATAGCACCTAAAACATATATAATTAGCATTGTTTATTAACCTTACCTCTATTTTATAATATTAAATTAATCATAATATTATCTACTTTTTACAGTTAGATGCATGTTACATCATAAAAATAATAATGTAAATTGTTTTTTAACAATAAAATTTTGAAATCATAATATTTTATGAAAAATTAGTCAAATAAAAATAAAACGGTAAGAAGATTACACAACCACGACTACTTTATCTAATACAGTAAAAATAGTATAGCATAATTCTTATTTACCCTTGCAAAGTTCATCCTACTTTGTAGGATATAATTAGTATTTATTAATATATTTCAACGCTTTATGAAACAAAAAAGCATCCTTTTTTAATATTTATCATATTTTTATAGGATGCTTAATTATTAATCTTTATTTTCTAGTTCTTCATCAATTTTCATAAAGTCTAACTTATAGAAACCATCTGCATCTTTTTCAAACAATACACTTTCTATTCCAATTTCTGCAAGTTTTTCATAAGTTAAAACCTCATTTTCTTCTAACCTTAATACCTCTCTTAATATCCAAGCTCCTAGTTCTCCATTTGGATTAGACATTAAAGCTTTAGGCGCCAAAGTTCTTTCATTTTGACACAATTTCATACTCATTTTTCTACCATTTGGTAATACAACATCGAATGGTGTATCTCTATCAGGGAAAAATTCTTCATATTTTTCTCTAATTTCTTTATTATAAGGTATATAGACTTCATTGATACTTCGTTCTCTTCCACCAGCGTTCCATTGATTTAATCCACTCTTTGGATAAACCGTCTTCACGCCCCCTGTAACCGAATAAAGTGGAATTATAGCTGTTTCATTTTCAGTTATTGTTATAATTGAACCTATACCATTTCTCAATACATCAAATGGATTTTTTGCAACCTTTATAGACATATTATCAAAATAATCTTCAGTATAAAATCTTTTTTGTAAAACACTTTTTGATAAATTAAAGTTATATTCATGAATCCCATCTTTAAAAATAATCGATGTATCAGTATCACTTACTAAAACAATATTATCAATAACAATTTTAACCATCTCTTCTTCATAAAAATGAAATCCATTTTTATTTCTAATGACACAATGATAAATCATTTTTTCAAGTCCATAAATAGAAATAGTTGAATCTATACGGTCATTTCGAAGTTCCGCTATTTTTTTCACTTTCTCAATTCCCATTAAATCTTTATAAGTTTTTCTAGCTTTATTAAACTCCGCTATTTTTTGCCATGTTTTTTTATTTCCCTCCGTAAATGTTTTTATTCCTATCCCAGTTGTCCCTAATTTAGCATCAGCTGTAACACAAGATCTAGCCAAGTTCTCTGCACCAAAGCATTCACAATACAGGTTTTCTGGGACTCTATAATCTAACCAAGGATCCTCACTTTCACTAAATAACAAAGAAAGCGAACCAACTAAATTCAAATTTACTTTATAATCTTCAAATTGATTACTATCATAATTAATTATTTTCATTGGCATCAGTTCCCTTCATAGCCTTAATTATTTGTTTTGCAACTCTTTTAATAACATTCACTGAAACTGCATTACCAGCTTGCTTATAAATATTTGAATCACATAATTCGCTAGGAATAATAAAGTTTTTAGGAAAACCTTGTAACATTAAACACTCAATAGGTAATAATTTTCTTATCCTATTTTTATTATCAAGAATTAAAGGAACATTATGTCCTCCCATACCCATATTTGCCGTAAGTGTAGGACATACTCCTGTTTTATTAGCTCTAACATAAACTCTTCTTAATTGATAAATAACATTTTTTTCTTTTATATTATCTTTTAATAAATCATAGCATTTTTTATCACTCTCATATATATACTTTTTATCTACATCTTCATCCCAATCAATAACCTTATCGATAGTGTTAGTTAGCTTTACTTTATCAGGCCAGTCAAAATTACTATGATCACTTTTATTTAAAAAACCTATAATAAATATTCTTTCTCTATTTTGAGGAATGTTACCATATTCACAAGTATTCATAACCTTCGTTTCAAGCTTATATCCATGCTTTTTTAATTCTCTTTTAATAACTTTAAAAGTATTTTCCTTATCATGCGTAGC
Organism: Bacilli bacterium; assembly: GCA_036649735.1. GTDB lineage: Bacteria > Bacillota_I > Bacilli_A > RF39 > UBA660 > JAVWBB01. Next base: position 637 of record JAVWBB010000075.1, on the reverse strand, counting down.
TAAATTTTTAACATTCTCTAAAAATATTACTCTTGGTTTGTTATTATTTTCTTCTAGTTCTTCTAATAAGCGCATAATTTGAAAGAACATATTGCCACGATCATCCTCAAAACCTTTTCTATAACCAGCTATAGAAAAAGGTTGACAAGGAAATCCCGCAGTTAATATATCTATTTTAGGAATATCAAAACCTTTGATATTACAAATGTCATCAACAACTAACTTTGTATTTTTATGATTAACTCTAAAAGTGATACTACAAGATTTGTCTATTTCATTAGCCCAGATTGGATTAGCTCCAGCAAACTCAAAACCATAATCAATTCCACCAATTCCTGCAAATAAACTCGCTAGTTTATATTTATTATTTTCTCTCATTTGAATCACTATCCTTTGCTAAATTAATTATACCATGAAAGAAAAAAAAACGCTGTAAATAATATTATTTTTAATTGATTAATATTATTAACTGAGTAACAAAAGTAGATTTCACTATATTTCAAAAAATAATGAAACTTAGTTATTTAAATTATCTATATGAAATTTACATATTCAAAATATATGCTTTTTATTATCACAAATTTTTAAACAAAAGAAAAAAGCAAACATAAAGTTTACTTCTTAAATTCTCCTAAAA
>JAVWBB010000074.1:0-4196 GCA_036649735.1 Bacilli bacterium | reverse complement strand
AATAAAGATGGTAGAATCCTTAAAGAGTGTTGAGTAACATATAATAAATTTATTAGTGTCTATTTAATATAATTATAAAATAATTATAATATGATATGATTATATAATGCTTCGTTTCTTTATTAAGAAGACTCTAAGTATTTACTATTTATTATTAAATAATAACTTTTTTTGATGATTAAAAATTAACTTCATGTTATAATTAATTAAACAAAGATACGCTATGTTTTATTAATTGTTAAGAAAGGGGTATAATATGGAAACTAATTTATCTAAGATAAGAAGAGACAAGATGCTTGAAACAATAACAAGTATTAAAAAGAATATAGTTGATGAAGAAACTTTAACTAATTTATCTATGATAGAAAATGAACTTACTAAAAAGAAATATGGACTTATTTGGGAAGAACATGAAGAAAGAGTTGATAAGGAACTTGAAACTAAAATACCTACATTTATAGATATTCAAGAAAAGGAAATAATATCTAATCCTAATGAAAAATTCAATTTTTTATTAGAAGGTGACAACCTTCATAGTTTATATTTACTTGAGAAAACTCATAAGGGAAAAATTGATGTTATTTATATAGATCCTCCGTATAATACAGGTAACAAAGATTTCACATATAATGATAAAATTATAGACACAGAAGATGGTTATAGGCATAGTAAATGGCTTTCATTTATGGAAAGAAGACTATTAAAAGCAAAAGAATTATTATCGGAAGAAGGAGTAATATTTATTAGCATTGATGATAATGAATATTCTCAATTGAAACTTTTATGTGATTATATATTTAATGAGGATAATTTTATTGCTAACTTTATAAGAAAAACAGGATCTACTAGAGCAATGGCTAAACATTTTGATATTAGACAAGATTATGTCTTGATATATTCAAAAAATAAATTAAAGTTAAAATTAAAACAATTAAAAAATTATAAAACCAGTAATTATGAAAATTATGACAATGATATAAATGGAAATTGGGATACTCAAGATTTAACTGTAAGAAGCGGTGGATATAAGTATGATATACCTTCTATTGACAATTCAAAACAATTTAGTAGAAGTTGGCGTTATTCTTTAAAAAATTTAAAGAATAAAATGGGATTTTCTGAAAATGTTGATTTTAGAGAAATATATAAGCATGCAGATTATATTAAAGAAAAGAATTGGTATGTAATAGGGGAGTTTGTTTTTAAAGGAAACAATAAAATTATTAATCATAAAAAATATGCTTATAAAACATCCTTACTAACTAATCATACTTTATATGATAGCATTGGAAGTAATAAGGCAGCTAATTCTTTATTAAAGTCAATAATTGGTGACAATAATTTTTTTAATAATCCTAAACCACTTGAACTTTTAAAATATATTGTTTTTATTGCTTCAAATAAAGATAGTATTATTTTAGATTTCTTTGCTGGATCCGGTACAACGGCACAAGCAGTACTAGAATTGAATAAAGAAGATGGCGGAAATAGAAAGTTTATTATTTGTACTAATAATGAAAATGATATATGCGAAAACATTACTTATAAAAGAATATATAATGTTATTAAGGGCTATTCAAATGTAAAGGGGATTAGTGCAAACTTAAAATATTATAAAACATCATATATACCTAGGATTAATACTGAAAAAGAAAATCTATATAGAAATTTACTTACTAACATCAAAAATTTAATTCAATTGGAAAATGGTGTTGAAGTTGATAATGTTAAAATAAAAATATATTTAAATGAAGTAGAATTAGATGAGTTTTGTAATGATAACAAAGCATTAGATGAATGTAATAATATATATATTTCATCTGATATACTATTAACAGCTGACCAACAAATAATTATTAAGAATAATAATATAGATACATATATAATTCCTGAATACTATTTTAGAAATGAAATTTATGACATGTTATTAATATAATAAATGAAAGAAGGAGAATTTTATGCAAAACATAGAATTGAAAGATTTTCAAATAAAAACAGTCAATGAGTTATTAGACGTTACTTCTATAGGAAATAAAAAGGAAGTTTTAGTTCAAGCTCCAACAGGTGCTGGAAAAACTATAATATTACTTTCATATATAGAGGAATATTTGGTAGAAAATAATCAAACTATATTTGTTTGGTTGACACCAGGAAAAGGTGATCTTGAAGAGCAAAGTAAAGATAAAATGCTAAGATTTTTGCCACATTATAATACTAAAAATATTCAAGATGTATTACTTCAAGGGTTTGAAGCAAAAGATACTTGTTTTATAAATTGGGAAACTATTACTAAAAAAGGTAACACAGCTTTAAAGGATGCTGAGAGAAAAAATCTATATGAAAGAGTTCGAGAAGCTCATAATAAGAGATTTAAATTTATTATAATAGTGGATGAAGAACATCTTAATAAAACAGTTAAAGCTGAAGCAATTATAGAGTATATGAACCCTAGTTATATTGTGAGAGTAAGTGCTACAACTAAGAAAAATAAAGAAGCTGAATACATAGAAATTAATGAATTAGATGTTATTAATGAAGGATTAATAACAAGAGCTTTATATATAAATGAAGGCGTATCAAATTTAAATGTATTAAGTAATGAGCATGAGTATTTACTTGATTTAGCAATAAATAAAAGAAAAGCAATTAAAGAGGAGTATTTGAAAAAAAGTATTCAGGTTAACCCTTTAATTATTATTCAAGTTCCTAATAAGTCTGATCATTTAATTAATCAAATTGAGACAATTCTAGAAGAAAAAAACTATACCTATGATAGAGGAAATTTATCTATTTGGTTATCAGATAGAAAAGAGAATATTGATAATATTTCTAATAATGAATCACTTCCAGCTATATTGATCATGAAACAAGCTATTTCAACGGGCTGGGATTGTCCAAGAGCTAAAATACTTGTGAAACTTCGCGATAACATGAGTGAAGATTTTGAAACACAAACATTAGGTAGAATTAGGAGAATGCCTCAAGCACATCATTATGATAATAACCTTTTAGATAATTGTTATTTATATACTTTTGATGAAAAATATGAAGAAACAGTAAAACAAGAATTAGGAAGATACGCATGTGATACTAAAGTTATTTTTCTTAAGAAAGAGTATAATGATTTTTCATTAGTTAAAATAGTTTCTGATAATGATTTTGATGGTTTTGATGATAGAGAAACTTTTAATATTTTACATAATTATTATATTAATAAATATAAATTATTAATTAATAATAAAAATAATAAAACTATATTAGAGTCTAATGGATATGATTTTAAAGATAAGATTGTTAAAAATATTATACAAGATAAAATAATAAAAATTGATTCTGATGAATTAGATAAAGCTAGTAGAATAAGAGTAGAGTCTGAAGTAAATACATATAAAAACGGTTATGAATTAAGAAATTCAATTAATATAATATCATCAAGAATTGGTATGCGTTATGATAGAACTAGATTAATGCTTGAAAGAATGTTCTATCGTGGTAAATTATTTACTAAGAAATTTGTACATCTCTCTTTAATAGAATTTTATGCTTTTGTTATTAATAATGTGGATATATTAAAATATGATTTTACTGAGGCTGTTACGCAAAAAGCTAGACAGCAGAAATTAAAATTAGAAGATATTAAAGAAGTTACATGGAAGCTACCGGAAATGGATTATATTAAATATGATTCTAAGATGAAAGATAGTACTATTTATTATAAGCATACACATGATGGATATCCTAGTAGTACTATAAAGTCTAAGAGTGAAAGAATGTTTGAATTCTATTGCGAAAATAATGATGGAATCAAATGGTTTTATAAAAATGGTGAGTCATCAGTAAATTATTTTTCTATCGTATATATAGATGCTGTTAATAAAAAATGGAATTTCTATCCTGACTATATAGTGTGTGATTTAAATAATAAAATTTGGATAATTGAAACTAAAGGTGGAGAAAATACTAGTGGGCAATCTAAAAATATTGATTTAAAAGTAGAAAATAAGTTTGAAGCTTTAAAGAGATATTCAATTAAGTATAATATTAATTTTGGGTTTGTAAGAGATTATGATAAGAATGAATCTTTATATTTATGTAATACTTTATATGTAGAAGATATGAGTAATAAAAATTGGATTTTACTTAATAAAATATTATAATTCTTGTAAAAAATGTAAATAGAATGTATAATCTTATAT
>JAVWBB010000073.1:0-4217 GCA_036649735.1 Bacilli bacterium | reverse complement strand
ATATAGGCAGTAGATTAAACATAATTTATTGCTTTTTTATAGAAAACATAAAAAAAACGAGAGATTTTTAGTCTCTCTATCTATATTAAACGCTAATACGTTAGCGACTATTTGCAGGTAGTAATTTCTAATTTATCTTTTAGATTAATAGAAACACTACCCATTGTACTAGTCTTATATATATTGCATTTATTAATTATTTTCAAAACATTTTTTGTCGGATGACCATACATATTTTTTAATCCTACTGATATTAAAGCAATATTTGGGTTTATTTTATCAATAAATTCTTTATCAGTTGATGTATTTGATCCATGATGTCCAATTTTAAGGATATCTATATTTTTAAGTTCATAGTTTTTAATTAATTTAAGTTCTTCAGTTTTACCTGAATCTCCCATAAATAATAATTTATATCCATTTAATATTGTGTACACTATTAAAGAGTCACTATTCTCTTCTCTATTTATTGTATTCAAAAAATAGAAAATATTACCATTAATATTCAATTTGTTTTGAGAAAATTTAATTCTATTCTTAAATTGACGCTCTAATTCATTATCTTCATAACTATTTGTTATGGTATGATCTACTCTAAAGTTTTTAATAAGTTCTATTCCTGCTCCAACATGGTCTTTATCTCCATGGCTTAAAATTAAGTAGTCTAATTTTTTAATTCCTCTAGATTTAAGAAATGGGGTTAGAGTATACTTATTTATATCGGTATAATCACTTCCACCAGTGTCTATTAGGATATTGCCTTGGTACTTTGGTAATTCAAGTAAGAAAGAGTCTCCTTGACCTACATCAATCATTGTTAAGATAGGGTTATTATTAAATAGGTTATAGTGAATAATAAAATAGACTAATAATAAATATTTAAGTTTATTTTTAAGGTAGAGTACTAAAATAAAGTAATAAACAATTATATAAAGTGGCTCCATATATTTAAATATTAATTCAATTTTTAATATTGTACTTATATTACTAAGATATTCCAAAATATAAATAAAGAAATCAAAAATATAAATAAAACTTGGAAAGATGAAAGTAATTAAAGATAATGGAAATATAATAAAAGATACAAAAGGAACAAAGAACATATTTAATAAGGGGCTTATTAAATTAACACTGTAACTTGTGTTTATGGCTATCGGAAAACTTGCTAAGAACGCTATTAATGATGTCATGAATAAATTTTTAGGTTTAAATACTAATAGAAAATAACTAATAACAAATGAGAATTTAAATCCTACATCATATATATAGAATGGATTATAGATAAGTAATCCTAAAAATATTAGATATAAAAGGGTTTCGCTTTTAACATTCTTATTTAGTATTTTATTTAAGGATAAAGCAATAAAAAGAAGTACACTTCTTATAATGGATGTACTTATATTAGTTATAGTCATATATATTAAAAGAAATATTGAAACAATAACATAGTTTATTTTTCTTGACTTTATTATTTTGTTTAATATTTTTAGTAATACAAGTGAGAACAAACTTATATGCATGCCAGAAATGGAAAATAAGTGGGTTATGCCGTTTGTTTTGTAAGTATCATATACTTTATCATCTATTTGGTTATCTCCTATAACAAGGGTGTATAAATAAGAATTATTGATATTATTAAGTCTATTTATAAAGTATGTTTTTAAGGATTTAGTTTTCTTTATAACTTTAACTTTATCTGCTAGATATAAAAACTTTATTTTCTTAGTGAGTAAATAATTTTTATAATTAAATAAATTAAAATTAGTGTTTTCACTTGGTTCTTTCTTTTCACCGGTTACTAATACTTTATCTCCTACTTCTAAGGGATAATCAGTTATTACTAAAGAATCATTAATATGATATTTATTTTCATTTTTTGATTTAACTATACCTTCAATTGATTTGACTTTACTGTTGTCGTATTTATAATTATCAATTTTTAAATAGACATTAATAAAGACTAATAAAGATAAACTAAAGAGTAAGATAACTTTTAATTTTTTCAAAAGTGTTTGGTCCTATTCCTTTAACATTCATTATATCTTCAATATCTTTAAATCCATTATTTGTTTCCCTATATTGAATTATTAATTTAGCTTTAGTTTCTCCAATAAATGGAATAGTCATAAGTTCTTCAATTGTTCCACTATTTAGGGATACTTTTCCTGTTTTATTAATAACTCCATCTAAGTTAGTAATTGCTTCATTAAAGCAACTTATATTTTTTATTTTAGGGCAAACGCATTCTTTTTCAACATACTTTATAGCATTATTACCGTTTTTAAAGTCTTCAATTTCTTTTTTTGAATAAACAATAACAACATCTTCATCATTTAATTTTTTACTCATGTTATTAAATTCAGTTGATGATGATTCATTTAATTTTGCTTTTTTAACTAAGTCTTCTACTCTAGCGTTACTGTTTAGTTTATAGACACCAGGTTTTTTAACATCACCTTTTATTTCAACGTAAAGGCTATTTTCTTCTTTTATTACTTCTTTTGACATGTTTCTTAGAGCATATACATTAATTAGTATTAGAATTATTATAATAATTTTCTTCATTTTAAAACCTCCTACTAATAAAGTACGAGGTTTCTTTTTTATTTCCTTTTTTTGATTGTTATTTTACTTCTAAATATTTCTTCTAAGATTTCTAATAATTCATAAGAATCTTCTTTTAATACGATTAGTTTATCCTTTCTGATTATATTTAATTCATCATAATATATATAATTAAGTTCCACTAAGTTATAAATATTATCAAAATGGGCAATCGTAAAGTAGTAATCTTTACTGGAGTATTTTACATAGAAATATGATAGTATACATAAAATAATAACTATTATAATTTTAATCATACTAGAGTATATTATTTAATTTCCATATTTATTCTTTGAATTACTGCAATTGAACAAATAAAGGAAAGAGTAAATGATCCTCCATAAGATATAAGGGGTAATGGAACTCCTGTTAAAGGAATCATTGCTAGTAATCCTCCAAGATTAAGAAAGATGTGAAGGAATAGATAAGATGCTACTCCAAAGGCTATATATCTATTTCTAATATTTTTAGTATTAGATGCAATATTCAATATTTGTTTTATCATAATACCATATAGAAATAGGATAATCATTCCAAAAAACAATCCCATTTCTTCAATTATGACAGAGAATATGGAGTCTGTATGTGGGTCTGGAATATATGAGTATTTTTGTCTACTATCCCCAATACCTAGACCAAATAATCCACCATCATTGATAGCAATGAATCCATTGCATATTTGATATCCACTATCTTCATATTTACTACATGGTTTAGTAAATTCTGTTAATCTTTCTATTTGTTCATCTTTTAGAATTCGTCCCTTGGTTAAAATTAAAGTTGATGCTCCTACTAAGCCTATAATAAAAACCATTGAAAGACATTTAAATTTTTCGCTTTTAGATAATGGACTAGCAAGTAACATTATTATTGCAATCCCTCCAGTTAAAAGGGCTGTTCCTAGGTCACCTTGAATTAAGGTAATGCCAGGAAAAATTAATGCAACAATAAAAAATATTATAAAAAACTTAAAAAGACTATATGGTTCATTTCTTTTTTTAAGATGATAATAATAATCAAAGACCATTGCTAGTACCATTATTATCATCGGCTTCATCAGTTCACTCGGCTGTCCACCACTACTAAACCAACCCTGACTACCACGTTTGTTTATTCCTATAAAGAATAAAATAATGATAAGTAAGCCAACAACACAAAAACCAACAGGTGCTAATATTTTATAATATTTAGTTGGGATTTTAAAAATTATTAAAGAGGCAATTAATGCGGCAATTAATACTATTACATGTTTTTTAAAAAAATATATAGCAGAATATTCATATCTTGCAACAGTTTCTCTACTTGATGCACTAAGAATACTAAACATTCCTATTAATACTAAAGCAATCGTTACTGCTAAAAGAATTTTATTCATCTTATTTACGGGTTTATTTTTTGGTTCTTTCACTTTTTTGTGCACCACTTTTATCACCTACTATACAATAATATCATAAAAAATGTGTTTTTTAAATAAAAATAGGACTTTTTAATAACCAACTTTACACAAGTCTAATATATTATTCTAGAAGGAGGTAAGTTTTATGTTTAATTATGATGCTTATCAAGGCATGCCAAACATGAATCAAGGAATGCCAAATATGAATCAAGGATAT
>JAVWBB010000072.1:0-4257 GCA_036649735.1 Bacilli bacterium | reverse complement strand
CAATACCAGAAAATATAGTATTTAGTCCAAGTGGAGACACAAATATTGAATATAATCTTTCTAAAAAAAGTAATAATATTGCAGTTATAAATTTAAGATTATTAAAAACAAACGTCGCTTATGGGTATAATAATTATGGAAAAATTGAAAAGTATACTCCAAACGCGTTGATTTTATTTCCATATGTTAATGAAAGTGGAGGTATAGGATTTTGTTATATTAATGGAGAGGGAAGTTTAAATGTTTTTATAGAAGACACAAATAAACATCTGGCATCAATAAATATAACATATTGTTGTTGATTTATATAGATGAGTTGAGACAATTAATAAGTAATATATTAATTTTTATGAAACAAGAAAAAGTGGCTTTAAATGGTGGGTTAGAAATAGGCAATAGTGGTAAGACTTTGAATGATTTAACTAATAAAAATATAATCACAGCTTTTATGAATGGAAATCAAACAATTAGATACGAGTATGAATTAGTGAATTTAGACAATTCAGTATCAGCAGGAAAAGAATTAATTTTAAATTCTACTAACCATAATATAAAAATTGGTAAAGGGATTAAAAAAGTAGAAGTGTCGGCAAATATATTTTTAGAAAACATGGCTAATACTGATTATGTTTGGTGCTTTATTAGAAAAAATGATAATAATGTAGCCTCATCAATTATAAGTACTTCAAAATATTTTATTACAGCGTCTATTTCTTCAGTTTTAATTGATGTCAATGAAAACGATGTAATAAATTTAGTCTTAAATGATGCAAAATTTAATGATGCTATCAGAGTTGTAAGAAGTGGAAGTTTTAATACATGGTTGACAATAGAAGCAATACAATGAAATTTAAATATAAACATATAAAATAATAAATGTTAATAAAAGGCTTTTATTATTTATAAAAATATGTTATTATAACAATAAGGACTAATATATTACCTCAATTATATTAGTCCAACAAAAAAAGGAGGTTAAATGCAAGAAATAATAAATGCAGTAAGCCCTTATATTTTAGAGTTAATATTATCAATAGCAACGTTTATTGGAAGTATTATAGCAAGCAAATATAATGAAAAAGTTAAAAATGAAACAACTAGAAAAATTGTTAAAGATAGTATTAATTATGTAGAGCAAGTTTTTAAGGACTTACACGGGATAGAAAAATACAATGAGGCTATAAAAATTGCTAGCAATGTATTAAAAAGCAAAGGCATTAAAGTTGGCACAGACGAACTTAATTTATTAATTGAGAGTTTAGTCGCTGAATTGAATAAAGAAATAAGAAAGTAAAAGGGTATTATGGAACAACTAGAGCAAATATTAAGAAATCCATTATATTATGTTTTAATAATGGTAATGTTAGGAATTATACAAATTATACCGGAAAAAATTATTAAAGCTAAACCTATTACATGGATAGGAAAAAGAATAGGATTATTTATTAATGGGTGCTATATTCAAGAGGAGTTATATGCGGTTAATATGAAAATTGATATTAATGATTTCCAAGCAAGAAGAAACAGGGTGTTATCTTTTGATATGTTATTAAGAAAAAGTTTAAATTATCATCCGTCAAGATACGATTATGAAAACATATTTGACGATATAAAAAAATTATCTGTTTATAAGAAAGACTTAGAAATAAAATATAACATAGTAACAAACGGAGAATTAAAAATAGCAATAAAAAATATTGAAAACAGATATAAAAATGAAACATTTAATATTTAATTTAAAATTATGCAATTACCAAAAGGAGCGTGGTTTTTATGGATAATATTGCAACAGAAATAATCAAAGAATTAAAAAGCCAAAGCAAAAGGTGGTTTATAGGTTTTATAGTAGTAATTTCATTATGGTTTGTTACCATTGGAGGGTTTGTCTGGTTTATTAGCCAATATGATTTTAATACAATTATAGATGAGGCAAAAGCTAATAATGGTGGGAATGCTTGCGTTGGAGACAATTGCTATAATGGAGATATTAATTAATGGCTATAGCGAGAAGAATAACAAGAACTATGACTCATAAACCTAAAACAAAAATAAGATATGTTACAAAGTGTAAAAATTGTGGCAAATTAGCAAAAGGTAAATAAAATGAAAATAGAATTTACTACAGATGAATTAAATTATTTAATAGACAAATGTCAATTTAACGAAATAAACGGAGAACTAGAAGTATTAAAAATGAAAAACGTGGGTAATTCTATTGTAGAAATATCTTTAAAATTAAATGTAAGTGTTGAAACCATAAATAGAAGAATAAAAAATATTAAAAAGAAGATAAAAAAGGTGCTATAAATGTGGCATTTTTTTAACATTTTAAAGACATTTTTAAATGTCTTTTTTTTATTATAATTAAATTGCAGTTAAGAAATATATTGTTTGTCGAGAAATCTATAATTATATAAACTTAATTGTAGAATATTCGAACTGAAAGGAGAGAAAGTTATGAGTATGCAAAAGGAAGGTAAAAGCCTCCCTATGTGTGATATATCTATCATAATTATTCTCTTTTTTCTTGTTTAATTTTAGGAGGAATTAAAATGAATGTGATAGTTGAAAACGGGAATATTTATTCTATTGATATTTATGGTTCTAAAGAGTGCATTGGTGCAACTAAAGAGGCATATTTAGAAATGAAAGAGATGTGTGAAAAGGCAACAAAGAAAGCAGAAGAATATTTCGAAGAGCTGGTTAAAGCGGGGATAAAAGAAAGAGAATTAACAAATGAAGAGATAAATAGAATTTTACTAGATAAAATAAATAATCTTGAAAAAGAAATGAAAGAATTAAAGACAATAAAAAAAAGCAAGGGAGAGATAACAAATGATAAATGTAAGCCAACTATTAAAGCAAGCTAAAACAATTGGAATAAATAGCCAAAAAATAAGTGAAGTTGAAAAAATGGCTAATAAATACGGATTATTTGATACGTCTGGGAACATAAACGGGAGTTTAAATGTCGCTAAAAAGGTTATAGAAGATAATGGTGGAATGGGAATAGTAGAAAATGCCATTAAAAAGGCAAATAGTCCTATTTTGAAGTCTTTTTTAGGTAAAATGGGTATTAATACGGATATGATAAACAACGCCGTAAACGAGCTTAAAACAATGAATAATGATATCAATGAAAATAAAGGGCTTAATAGCGGTGTATCTAATATAACAAATAGATTAAATAAATTGAAGTAATAAGCCAAATTGGTTTAATTATATATTTGAATGAAGGGAGGTGAATTAAAAAATGGGAGATGAAAAAAATAATAATAATACTTGGGGAATTTTGATAGTTCTATTCTTGCTATTTATTGTTTTTGGCAGAGGCTTTATTGGAGGAAGAGGAGAAGATAGCGGAATTGTTGGAAATAATTTAGGTTGTGGTTGCGGTTGCGGTAGAGTATCAAATTGTGAAGTTGAAAGACAAGAAATAATTGATAGTTATAATACTCAGCTTAATACTATTAATCAAGGAATTATTACAAGGGCAGACATGCAGAATGGCTTTCAAAGGCTGGCAGATCAAAGTCGTGGACAATGGGACGCACAGCAAGGAGAAAAGATATTTGACTTAAAAATGGAAAACCAAAGTTTAAAGCAAATGGTTTATGCAGATAATAAATTTAATGAAATCAATAGAAGATTAGATGATATTAGTTGTAATACACCTAAACGCCCACCATTCTATGCAACAGGAGTACAACCTTGCGGATATAAATACCCGCCTTGTAATGATTGTAATATAGCATAGTAACTATATAACTCTTACTTGCCTATGGTGGTATGTAGGAGTTATTTTATTAAGGAGGAAATATGAAAGAAATTATTTACGGCTTGATAGCAGGATACTTAATTTTTAATGATGAGGGTAAAAACACATTAAATAAAATTACTAATTTTGTTGGGAAAGGCACAGAAAAAATAGTGAAAGCGGGAGTAGATACTATTAAAGAGGCAATTCCAGAAACAACTAAAATTTTTGAAAGTGCTAAAAATGAGACTTCGCCAGATACCACAAAGGAAGAATAGTGAGCCTTTAGACACATTACTAATATTGGTTAATATTGGAATAGTATACCTTAACTATCAAGAAAACAAGAAAAATGTTGAATTAACAAAAGAAAATAATGTTATTTCAAAAGAAATAGTAGAAAATTTAAAAAAAATCAATGATGACGGCATAGTCGGCAAGGCTTGCCACTTTATTGAAAAAGAAAGGGAAAGATAAAAAATGAATAATACAATTTTAAA
>JAVWBB010000071.1:0-4359 GCA_036649735.1 Bacilli bacterium | reverse complement strand
TTATTTTATAATATATAAAATATACTCCTGTATTATTTGTATTTATATTAGAAACACTTGTTGTAATTGTTCCATTAAAATACTCATAAGTTTTAGTAACATTAGAAACACTTAAAGTTTTATCTTTATCATCTTCTACAGATAACACTCCTAAATCAGTAAAAGTAGCACCTTTACTAATATTAGTATTTAACTCACCATTTAATTTTATAATTGGTGATATAGTGTCACTATAATCTCCTAAGTTTTGAACACTTTCTACTACTACTTTACTCTTATAAGTTTTCCCTTGTTCACTATTAGTCGCATTTATATCTAACCATATTTTAAATTCATAATTAATACTATTTCCTACATTTAAACTTCTATCTTTTACAATTATAGATTCTTCTTCTAAACTGCTTATTAAACTAATTGAAAGAACTCTTGTTCGCTCTGAACATAAAGTAATTGAAAAAATATGTTATTGTCTTAAATGTAAACCAAAAGATGATAAATAATTAACCCATATTTTTTCTTATCATATATTATATTAGGTGAATAACATGAACTTTAAAAATAAACATAACTTCTTTTGTAATTGTGAAATATGTAAAAGAAAAAGAAGACAAAGTCTTCTATATTTACTATTTGTAATTAGTTTAATTGTTGTAATTTTATATCAATCTATATTAACTATTATTGTTACAACTAAGTTAAATGCTTTTATATTATTTTGCTTAATTGTGTGTTTCTTCTTTAACTGTATTCGTATAATATTTTGATATAATTTTATTACTTTGCTTTAATTTTTCTAATAAGTTATATACATGTTTTGTATTAGTTATTTCATTATCAGTAAATTCTATTTTATTAGGAATAGAAATCAAAATAAACAAAAGGAGTTTTTCTTCTTTTTTTAATTTATAAACTGTTTCATAACTATCAAACAAAGAAGAAAAGTCTAATACATAATAATATTTATTATATAAATTAACTAAATCATATACTGGATCATCAATAATAGACTTATTCCAATTATTTAAATATACTTGATCTTTAGTATGTATAATGTGATCTAATTCTAAATTATTATGAATTCTAGCTACTCTTTCTTTCTTATTATCTTTAACAATTAAATACCATTTATCTAATTCCCCTTTAACATATTCTAAACAAGAATAAATATTTGTAATATTTCTAATTAATAAATAATTACTAGGAGACATATAAACAGTATTTTCAATTATATCTTGTAGACTATGATAATATTTATTTAAATATTCTACTTTTAACATATTATCTTCGTATATCTTTTTAATCTTATCTAAATCTAAATCAATATAATAACTAGTTTTATTATGTAAAATACTAATTAAGTAAATAATATCACTTATCTTTTGTTCATCAGAAATAACTATTTTATCTAAATATGGATATATTTCAATATTTCTATCACTATTAATATAATCTAAATAATAATTAAATCCTCTTAAATTTAAATAATTAAATACTTCTTTATTATTATAATTACTTTTAACAATATATCTTTTATCATTATCAAATACTTCTATATTATGACCCTTTAAATTATATTTACTTGGCTTAATATTTGACTTTAATAGTAATTCTTTAATATTATTGTTCATTATTAGAAGGTATTATTAACTTCATTCCTAACTTATATTCATCTAAATTATTATATTTACATAATTCTTCTTTACAAATATCATATTTATCCATAATAGATTCTAATGTATCATTTTCTCTTACTATGTATACTAAATAGCATTTATAATTATTAGCAGTAGGAGTTGTAATTAATGTTTCTTCTTTAGTAACATCGTCTAACATTTCTATTTTTATATTATCTTCTCTAATTGCATCTTCTTCTTTAGGATTTGGCATTTCTTCTTTTTTAATTTCTATTTCTTTTTCTTCTAGATTATCTAAACACAATTTAACATTTACTTTTAATACTTCTTCATTAATTATTTCATAATAAAAATCATCTATAAATATATTTAATTTGCTAACATCGTATTTAGTATCAACATCAATATCTACAGGTATTTTATATTCAAAGTCTTCTTCTATTTCGCTATTAATATTCATTTTATAAGTTCCGGCAACAATAAAGTCTCCTAAAATATTATAAGTATTATTATGCGTTAAAGTATGCTCTAATGATATACTTGTAATTTCACCAATCGTTGTTTTAAATCTAAACTCTTTACTAAATGGTATTAATTGTTTCATATTATTTTCCTCTTTTCTATTTAAACATATTCATTTATTTAGAAAAAATGATAAATATTAAAAAAAGAAATATTTAAAATATTTCTTATAAGTTCATTAATTTATTTTTAATTATTTCAGAAAGTCTTTTTGAATCAAACTTACCTTTTAATTCTTTAGAGGCCATAGCCATTATACTTCCCATATCTTTCATTGAAGTTGGTTTAATTTCTAAGAATATTTTATCAATAATTTCAATTGCTTCAGCTTCGGTAACTTGCTTTGGTAAATATGTTTTTAAGATTTCAATTTCTTTTTTGTTTTGCTCTATTAAATCTAAACGATTACCTTTTTCAAATTCTATAATCGATTCATTCCTTGTCTTAATTTGCTTACTAATAATGTCTAATAATAAATCATTACTATATTCAATTTTTTTATTAATTACTTCTAATTGCATTGCCCCTTTTACCATTCTAAGAACTGCTAATTTAAACTTATTTTGTTCTTTCATTGCAATAATTAAATCATTATTAAATGTTTCTAACATATTTATTATCTCCTTTTATAGAAAAAGACTATTAATAGTCCTTATTCATTTTACTTTTTTTACGGGCATTTTTAATGCCTTCTTTTTTAGCTTCTCTTCTTTTAACTCCAGGTTTAGCATATGCTTCCCTTTTCTTACATTCGGTTGGGAGACCAGCTCTTGCAACATTTTGTTTAAATTTCTTTAAAGCCATATCTAAGTTTCCATTTTTAACTGCTACTTGTATCATTATTAATCCCTCCCTTCCTTAACTAGTAAAATTGTACCACAATATTACTTTATTTGACAAGCATAATTTACTAAATTAGTTATTTAGCTTTTTATTTTATCTTTAATTGGCGAATATGTCTTTCGATGCTCATCAATTATACCGTATTTTAAAATAGCTTCTATATGTTCTTTGGTTGGATAGCCATTATTTTTCTTAAAGTTATACATCGGATATTTCTTATCTAATTCTTTCATTAAATTATCCCTTGTAACTTTAGCAATAACACTAGCAGCAGCGATTGTTTGACTTTTTAAGTCACCCTTAATAATTGAAGTTTGTGAAATATCAATGTCTAATTTCATCGCATCAATTAATAAATGTTCTGGTCTTACGCTCAAATTATTAATTGCTTCTATCATCGCTAGTTTAGTGGCCTGATAAATATTTACTTCATCTATTTTTTTATTATCAATTAAGCCTACTCCAACACTAATCGCATTATTCATAATTATTGGATAAAAATAATTTCTTTTTTTCTCACTAAGTTTTTTAGAATCTGTTAATCCTTCTATATGAAAATTAATTGGTAAAATAACTGCTGCTGCTAAAACTGGTCCCACTAATGGGCCTCTTCCTACTTCATCAATACCTGCTATTAAGGTTATACCATTTTCAATTAATTCTTTTTCATATAAATAATTATCCATAATACCTCTTTTTAACTATCTTACTTTAACTAATTCTTTTTCTTTTAAAGCCCTTTGATGTTTTCGACAAATATCCTTTGTTTTCTTTCTTTGAACTAACATTTTAAATATTTTGTTATTAAGTGGATACATATTATTTAACATTTCATCATTTAAATCAAATTTTTTAATCAATGTCTCTTCATTCATACGAGAAACAGTTAAAAACGAACATTTTCCATCACTTTTTTCCCTAAACAATCTTGTCCTTGCATATAATTTTTGAAGACTATTCATTAATACACCTGGTGCCTCTAAAACTAGTTTAGTTTCATTTATACTATCTAAAATTATTAATTTTTGTCTAAAAGAATTTCCACGATAAAATCTCATTACACTAGGAATTTTTTCCATTATTTTGTTTTCTTCAAGTCCCACTTCTAATAATGCATAAAAACAATTGTCAAAATTATCATGAAATCTTTCTAAATTGTAGTCATTGCCATTTTTGCTAGCTTTGTAACTGGCCATTAACTGTTCATATTGTGCATCGTTTAAATCATAATCATTAAACATTTCCATTAAATCAAACATACTTATTTTTTCCATAATCTATTTCCCCCTTTGAAATATGGATAGATTATATCACTTTTTATAATTTTTGTCAAATAAGAGTGCTTTTAACCATTAATTAG
>JAVWBB010000070.1:0-4501 GCA_036649735.1 Bacilli bacterium | reverse complement strand
GAGATAGGCAAGTAAGTGCTTATAATACAATATATAAAATGCTTAAAATTCCTTTTAAAATAAGGAGTTTTTTTGTTTTGAAATTTTAAAGTCAAGCAATAAAAAAGGAAGAAAATAGCTAAAAATCACCAAAAAACGTGTTTTAGATTGACTCCTACCTAAAAACAGGAGTATACTAAAATCACGAACAAATCAAGGTATACATATACCTAAAAAGGAGTGAAGTGAATGTACAACGATAAATATGCTAGTGAAGTGGTAAAAAAAGACGTTGATAAGTTATTATTTCAACTAATAGATATTTCAAGGATGTTTTCATTGGATACTGTTAATATATATCAATTGATTTTTATTTTATATTCTGTATCAAAGAATGATATTAAAGTTAATGATGAATATAATGATTATTATTCGTTTTTAATAGATTTAAAAGAAAAGCTAGATATTAAAGATTTAAATTCAAATGAAAAAGTTATTATAAGAGAAAGTATTGATAATCTTGTAAGTAGAGTTAATCTATTTTCTGATTCTAAAAAGATTATTAATATTATAAACCAATACAATTATAAAGATTATGTTAATTTAATAAAATTTGGAAATCTTAATCAATTTGATAGAATAAGTTATGAAACTCCAGTTCATTTAGCGGAATTAGCTAATAAAATATTTGCATTATGTGATTATTCATCTGCTATCGATTTATGTTGTGGTAGTGGATCATATCTTATTAATACAAAACTTGTTAACCCAACAGTAAAAATTACTGGATATGATATAAATCCATCATCAATTAAAATAAATAAAATTAAAATGACAATGTTAAATTATCAATGTGAATTAGAGACTATGGATACGTTGTTGATTAAAACATTTGAACAAAAATATGATTATGTATTTTGTAATGCACCTTTCATGAGTAATTATAAGGATCTTATCAATGTAAATGAAAATGGTAATTATAGCTTTTCTTTTAGACCTGTAAACAGCCAAATTTGGAGATTTGTTTATAAAACAATAAACTTGCTAAAGAAAAATGGAAAAGGGATAGTTGTGCTTCCTTTAGGACCTTTATTTAAGCAACCAGATAGCGAAATAAGAAAAGAATTAATAGAACTAGGGTTAGTAGAAACTATTATAGAATTACCTCAAGGAACTCACTTTAACACAGCGATAGGAAGCGCATTATTAGTTTTAAGTAATGGTAACAGTAACGTTAAATTCATTGATGCAAAAGATATTTTAAACAATTCAAACAAAATGGATGTTGAAGAAATTTTTAATTTATATAGTTGTATAAATAATAGTAAAAATGCAATTATAAAAAGTATTGGTGACATAGCCAATAATAATTACTCATTGTTATGTAGTAATTATTTAAATGATGTTAAAGCAAGTATGATCAATCCAGTTTTATTAAAGGATTACATTGAAGTTATAAGAGGATACCAAAGTACAATAAATAATAAGGAATTATACTATAATGAAAAATACAAAATTGTAAATTTAAGTGACATATCTGAAGGTATTCTAAATAAGGAAAACTTAGCTGATGTACAATATACTCCAAGAATGGATAAGTTTTTAATACAAGATAACGACTTGCTAATGACAGCTAGAGGATCAAGATTTGAATGTACCGTTGCAAGAATTGAAGATAATGAAAGATTAGTTGCTAGTAGTAATTTGCTTATTGTCAGAATATATAACAAAGAACTTAATCCTTATTATTTGAAATTGTTTTTAGATAGCGAAATAGGTCAAAAATCATTATTTAGAAATCAAGTCAAAAGTATTTTATTATCTATAAATAGCGCTAATTTAATGGATACTTATATTGATTTAATAGATATATACAAACAGGAAACGATAAGTGAAAAATATATATCAATGATTTATTTGCTTGGGGAAAAAGTAAATGAAATTAAATTGCTAAAAACAAAACTAACGGAATTAATAAAGGAGGTTTAAAATGTTAGAAGAAGGTGGATATTATGCTATCAAAGGTTTTTCTTATCAATATATTGTGTCCTTAATAAAAATTTTTACAAGTAAAGATTCTGAAACTTATTTCTTTTTTGAAAACGAGCAAGATTTTAACACTGAGAGTATAGTTTACCAAATGAAATATAGAGAAACTCAAAAATTTTGTAATAGTAAAATTAAAGAACCAACATTGAAATTGATTGAACAATTTAAGACTTTAAGAAAAGAATATATTTTATATGTTCATTTCAATGATAAAAAAGAAGAGGAACTTGTATTTAAAACAGTTGAAGAATTAGATAAGATATTATTAAATTGTAAAATAAAAGATAAGGAATATAGTTTTACTAGAAAAGAAAAAGAAACGTTTATAAAACATTTCAAAGTAATTTTCTCAAATGGTTATTTTAATAAAATTGATGAGTTATTGCAAATTATAAAAACTGAATTTTCTGTATCTAGTGAAGTTGCTGAGATATATTATTATGGTTTAGTCAGTTATGTTATAAATATAGTTATTAAAAACAAACCTGAAAATCGCAAGATTACAAAAAAAGAAATAATTAATTATTTGCTAAAAAAATCAGATGAAATATTTAAAGATTTCTTTTTCAAAAATAATGAAAAGGAAAAATACATTAAATTTATAAAAAAAGAGTATTTTTTCGAAAAAAATATAAATAGACATCACAGGTTATTCATAATTAATTTAGATTCAAAGAATATAGAAAATTATTATGATTGTATTACGAAAATAATAAAGAAATATTATTTATTGGATAAAAGAAAAAAGATGATTAAATCCGATGCCCCTTATATTTGTATTCCCTTTATAACTGAACAATTGTTAGTTGATTTAAAATCAAAACTTTGTTTAGATTTTAATATAACAGATGGATATAAATTTTATAATTCTCCATTTGATGTGGAATATATAACAAAAAAATTTACACCTATGGAAAATTTGAGTTGTAAAATAATTAATAATCAAGAAAATTTAAATGTTGTGGTTGAAAAGCTAACAGATGATGGAATAAAAATATATGAATTTTATAATAATGCTGATAAAAAGCTAGATATTGATAACTCTTTTTCAATAAAAGTAACTGAATTAAACGATGTAATTAAAATGATAAGATAGGAGAAGAAAATGAAAGATGACAAAATATGTGCAGAAGTTATTTCTGTAAATCCTGATAAAATAAAAATAGCTATATACAAAATTGATGATTTTAAAACGGCAGAAGATAAATTAAGAGTTGGTTCATATTTAGAAATAAAAGATGAAAATGATGATGAATCTTGTTACACGGTTGTTGCAATTATTGATAATTTTAAAATTGATTTAGTTACAGTTAAAAATGAAAATGAAAAAGGGGAAGTGATTGAAGAAATTGAACAAAGATATATATTAGAAGCTTCACCTTTAGGAAGCATAACTGAAGGTAAGTTCGTTCGAGGTGGAGAAACTTTATCTATTCCTCCAAAATCTGTTGAAATAGCAAGTAATGATGTTATTCAAAAAATATTTGGTGATTCAATTGAAGAAAACGCTAGATTTTGTTTCAGTAAGTTGGCAAATAATGAAACAGTTTTAGTTAATGTTAATGGTAATAAACTTTTTAATAAGCATTTAGCGATTGTAGGATCTAGTGGTTCAGGAAAATCTCATACAACTGCTAAGATTATTCAAAATGCAGTAGCGTTAAGAAAAGATGAAAATTGTACTTTAAATAACTCGCATATTATTATATTTGATATTCATTCAGAATATGCGACGGCCTTTCCTGAAGCAAATATTATAAATATAGATAATTTAATTCTGCCGTATTGGTTACTTAATGGTGACGAGTTAGAAGAATTGTTTTTAGACTCTGGTGATAATAATAATTATAATCAATCATCATTATTAAGAACTTTAATTACTCTAAATAAGAAAAAATATATAAAATGTAATGGTGTCAGAGAGGATCTTGAAAATATTGATTTTGATTCCCCTGTTAAATTTGATGTGACACAAATATATACATGTTTAAAAAATTTAAAATTAGAAACATATGATTATGGAAATGATTTGATTGCAAAATATTATCCAGAAGAGAAAGAATATAATTCTATTTCTGAAAAATATAATGATTATTTTGATGAGATTCTTAAATTTCAAAATCCTATTAACAGCAAAATCAAAAGAGGAACTTACAGCGATGGAACAATCGATAAATTTATAAATAGATTTTATAATAAAATTAATGATAAAAGAATGCAGTTTTTGTTTGGTGAAGCTTCAAAAAAAATTGATTTTGTTGATGTTATAAAAAATTTTACAGGTTATAATTCAAAGTCAAATGTCACTATCATAGATTTGAGCGGTGTTCCGTTTGAAGTATTAAGTATAACAGTTTCTTTAATATCAAGATTATTATTTGATTTTTCTTATTATAATAAAAAAATAAATAGTGAAAATAAAATTCCTTTACTATTAGTTTTTGAAGAAGCTCATAAGTATGTACCTAAAAGT
>JAVWBB010000069.1:0-4739 GCA_036649735.1 Bacilli bacterium | reverse complement strand
ATGAATAATGTTGAATTATATTTATTTTATGGAAATGAATTTACAAACATGCTAGAGAAAATTTCAGTGTGGGATGAATTAGGATCATACTTAATAAGATGGAAACAATCTGAAGATAATAAAATTGAATTGAATTTTGAATTGGATTGGAATAAAACAAAGACTGAATTATTAGAAAATATAACTAAAAGTAATTGGAAAAAACTAATTTCTAATGAAAAAATAGTTAATGAAATATTACCAATATTATTTCCTACAGGTAAATACAAAGAAATACTTAAAGAACTTAATATTATTTAAAATAAATGATGAGCATATCTTTACTCATCGTTTTTCATTTAATATTTCAGTATTTAGAATTAATAAAGATAGATTAAGATGTAAAAAATAGAAGTGAAAAGTGATTAACAGATATTGTTAAAATTTTAATACAGTTTGATAAAATATATTTGTCTTTATTAGTTGATTGTTTTGATGGAGACTTACTTAGTTGGAGTATTGAGATTAGTCCTGTGCTGAACTTGTAAATACAATAGTTGAGTCAGGTATTCTAAAATTAAATGGTTGTGAAAAGTCTATTATACATAAAGAATGTGGTTCTTATAATTCTGCTTTTTGAAGAATTTTTTACTAACAGATTTATAAATATATTAAATATATATTTATTATGTTACAATAAAAAGAGAATTAAGAAAAGTCTAGGTAGATATAGTTTAGTTGAGTATAGATATAAATTAATGCTGTAATTAGAAGTTAAAGAATGTGTCAGAACCCTAAATGTTTGAAAGGAGAATTTTATGGAACTAGATAAAATGAAGTTCATTGATTTATTTGCGGGTATCGGTGGATTTAGATATGCACTAGAATCTTTTGGATGTAAATGTGTATTTTCTTCTGAGTGGGATAAATATTGTCAGGAAAGTTATAAATTAAACTTTAATGATACTCCTTATGGAGATATTACGAAAATTGATGAAAAAGATATTCCTGAATTTGATATATTATGTGGTGGATTTCCTTGTCAACCATTTAGTGTTTCAGGTAAACAAAAAGGTTTTTCTGATACAAGAGGCACATTATTTTTTGATATAATAAGAATTGTGTCTTACCATAAACCTAAAGTAATATTTTTAGAAAATGTTAAAAATTTAAAATCACATAATGGTGGAGTTACATTTGATGTGATTAGTGATGCTTTAAATGAATTAAATTATAATATTTACTATAAAGTATTAAATGCTAAAAATTTTGAATTACCTCAAAATAGAGAACGTATTACTATTGTATGTATTAGAAAAGATATAGATAATAGGCTGTTTAAATTTCCTGAATCTATTAATAAATTGGTTACCATTTCTGATATTAAAGAAGATGATAGTAAAACAGAAAAATATATATTAAATCGTGATGATATTCATATTGATAAATTAAAGCTTGAAAATTCTATAAAGAATGGTAAAGTTAATAAGCCAGTTCAAATAGGTATTATAGGAAAAGGTGGACAAGGAAATAGGATTTATCATGAGAATGGTATTGGAATTACGCTTGCTGCTTCAAGTGGTGGTGCTGCGTCAAAAACTGGTGCATATTATATAAATGGAAAAGTAAGAAAATTAAGTCCGAGAGAGGCCTCTAGGTTACAAGGATTTCCAGAGAGTTTTAAGATTATTGATAATGATAATCAATCATTAAAACAATTTGGTAATAGTGTTCCAATAAACTTATTGAAAGCAGTATTTAAAGGATTAGAAGAATTATAGGAGATTTTTATTAATGAGAATATGGGAAAATTTTGAAAATGAAATTGTAGGTTATTTGGACGAGATGCTTAAGGATTATGATTTAGAGATAATACAATATGGTAATGCAAATAGTACAATGCCTGATATTGAAATAACTTTAAATAACACTAAAAATTCATTTTTTATTGAAACAAAAATGCCTTTATCACAAACCTCACAGTTTGTTGTTGAAAGAGAAAATAATAAATTCAAATATGGCAATAATAA
Source organism: Bacilli bacterium (assembly GCA_036649735.1). GTDB lineage: Bacteria > Bacillota_I > Bacilli_A > RF39 > UBA660 > JAVWBB01. Next base: position 2,730 of record JAVWBB010000069.1, on the reverse strand, counting down.
CAAATTTAAACCAAATTCTTTTTCTGATGACATACTTGATATTCTTAATAATAATTATAAAATGTATAAAAATGTAAGTCAAAGTAGTATTATCGTTTCTGTTCCTGAAACAATTGCATTTGGCTGGATCATATCAAATATGAAAAATAAAAATGTTGAATTTATAATGTCAGTTGATTCTAATAATAAAGAAAGAATTATACCAATTGAATCTTTTAAAGAGTTCTTTAATGTAAAAACTATATTTAGAAGAAAGAAGAGTGGAAGTTCATCATTACCTCAAAAATATTATGAAGATTTTGAAACAGTATTTAATCAAAGATTTAAAGATTATAAATTAATCATTGAAAAGTCAAAATTTTATGTTGAATTAAATAAAGATTTACAAAAATCAGAATGTTATATTGATAGTGAAATTTTAGAAAACAAAAAGTATTTTCTTTCAAAAAAAGAAAACAATTTATACGAAGTAAAATTAACTTCTTCGACAAATAATCTTAATATTATATTTGAATTATCTGCAAAAGACAATTTAGATCCAGATATATTTACAATTCAAATGCTAATAAACTATATAGAAAAGATGGAGGAATAAAATGACAACTGAAATGATAGCTTTAATATCTGTTATTATATCAGGTGTCTCATTATTAATAACAGTTATATTTAATATAATTGTACAATTTCAGTCAGTAAAAGACAGAGAACCGCAGTTATCCTTTTCATTAAAGGAATATGATCATATTCTTTATTTATTAGTAGAGAATACTGGTTTAACAACTGCTAAAGATATTAGAATTAATATATTAAAAATTCATAATAATGGTCAGAGCGGTTTGACAGAAGATTATATTTTTAATATACCTTTTGAACTTGCACCTAAAGAAAAAATACAAGGTATGATTGCATTTTCTGGTCAAAACATTAGTACACATATTTTCCCTTTTATTGATTTAGAAATCAGTTATAAAAAATCTCATAAAAAAAGAAATGTCAAATATAATAGACAAGTTTTTTATATGGCATTAACTGAAAATAGAATATCAGTTGATACAAATATTGATATTAATAGGATAGATAAAAATATAGAACAACTTCATAAGTCTCAATTAAGAATAGCAAATTATTTAGATGGTTGCCAAATTGCACCTTTTGATGATTTAAATATTATTTCTTCGAGAAATTTACAAACTGATGTTTATAATGCAATTAATGGAGAAATAGAAGAAATCAAAGATAGAAATAAATGTATCGAAGATAGATTAAAAGATGATTAGAGTTATAACTCAAAATCATCTTTTTTTGTATTTTTATCTTTTCTAAACAAAGTTCCATCTTTTTCAATTTCAGCCATATCTTTTTTTGGTATATAACCGTTATAAAACAATTTATAAACAAAGTTAGATATTCTTTCTATAGTGCTGTTTAATTTATCTATAATTTTAGATAAATAATTATTTTCTTTTTTTAAATCATTGTTTTCATTTAGTAACATACTATAATGAAAATCTAGATTGTCATAATCTTTTTGTTGGTTAATAATAATACTATTAAGCTCTTTAACTTCTTTTTTATGTTCTTTTAAATCTTTCTCGTATTCAGTCATAATATTTGTTATGTTATTTGTATTTAACATATGATTTGAACTTTCTTTTGTTTCTTCAATATATTTTTTAAGTTTATCTACATCAGTTTTAGAAATTGAATAATTACTCTTATTTAAAGGTAGTGTTTTTAATTCCATCTTTAAAAGGTATTCCGATTATATGTAAGTGCGGAGATGATTCATCAAAGTGTATTGTTGCATTTACTATTTTAAAGTTGGGAACAATTTCCTCTAAATCAAAATATTGTTCTTTATAAACTTGAATCATATTTCTTTTTATATAAAATGTTATCGTTACTTTCATTTACTTTGTAAACAAAACTTGCCACATATTTTATTCATTTAATTCAACTATGGGAATAGAAGTAACTATTTCTAATTTGAATTTATTTCGTATATTATCAATGTTATCTTTATCTTTGAGAATAGGAATTAATTTTAATATTTCTTTATTTTCATTTATATTAATTTCAACATTATCTGGTATATCATATATTGAGTAATTAAATATAGGGTGTTCATAAAATCTAACGTCTTTATATTCTTTTAATTCTTCTAAATATTTTTTTAATTGAAATTCTTTTAAAGGACAAGATAAAGTAACCATTTGTCTTTTATCATTACATATTATTTCAAATAAACTTTCACTTGCTCCAATAGAAGTTAAGTTATTTATTTTTTCTATATATAAAGATTTAAATTTTAAATCTATTAATCTTATCCCATATTTAGAATTTTTATCCTTTATAAAAGTGAGTGATTCAATATATTTAGCAATAAATTCTTGTTTTTCTTCATTAGTTTTAATATTCCATTCATTTAACATAAAATTATTATCCATATTATTATTTAAGAATAATTTATGTATATTTCTTTCTGCCATAATTTTTTCAGGAGTGTATACTTTCATATTTTTAAATTTAATATCTTTTTCTTTAGTTCAGGGTTTAAATTAAGTTCTTGTTTGATTATATTAATCATCTTTATCACAACCTTTCATTTAGACACAAAAAAACTCAATTTTTCAATTAAGTTTATCTAAACGTCGTAATTTCGACGATTTTTACCTTTGGAGCAGGTGATGGGAATCGGACCCACGTTAGCAGCTTGGAAGGCTGAAATTC
>JAVWBB010000068.1:0-4761 GCA_036649735.1 Bacilli bacterium | reverse complement strand
CCAGATGGTTCAATGAAAGCAATTATGGATGATAGTATCTCGGGGTCTTTATTTCACAAAGATTCAAATGCTTATGCTACATCATATGTGAAAGAATGGCTAGAAACATATTTCTATCCTAGATTAAACAGTAGTAAAGATACAGTATTAAAACAAAATAATGATTTTTGTATTGATGGTGTTGCTGATGCAGACAAAGATACTTCAATGAGAACAACGTGTACTAGTAAATTATCTAATTTAAAAGTAGGACTATTATCACTAGATGAATATAATATTGTCATGAATGGCGGCAATATAAATTATTTAGTTAACGAAAAATACTATTGGACAATTACACCGAGTTTATCTAATATTTCCAGGGAATGGATTTTACATGGCACTGGTGTTGCAAGTACTTGGGAAATTAATTATGGTTGTAGTGTAAGACCGGTTATTAATTTTATGTCAACTAATGTTATTTCTTTAGGCAATGGTTCTATGAAAAATCCATATCAAGTAAAGAATGATATACCAGGAGCGGCAGTAAGCGCGAGATTAAATACAAGATATACAGGAGAACTAATTAGTTATGATAATAAACTATGGCGGATAATGGAGATATCAGGAGACTTAACTAAAGTAATATATGATGGAGCAATTAAATTAGCACCTGATGGAGTATTTGGTGTGGATAATCTTGATTGGGCTACTATGAAAGCAAAATTAGAAAGTATTGGTATATCAACTATAAAAATTGCCCAAAATCAAACATGGCAACGAGGATATTTTGATTATGGTAACAGTACAATAAATACATCTCTTACAAATGGTAATCCAGTAACTTCAACATTTGGCTTACCTAAAGTTGGTGAAATGTGGGCATCACAAAATAATAATAAAACAGCGAATTATGCTAAATATATAGTTCAATATTATTGGACAATGACACCATTTAAAACTAATAATACTCTTGAATGGAGTGTTGACACAGGTGGGGGGTCTTTCTTTAATGCAGTTGTTAATGATAATCTCAACTATAATTTTGGAATACGCCCATGCTTCTTTTTTAAATCAGATGTAACAATAAATAGTGGAGATGGAACCCCTAATAGCCCTTATATTTTACAATAATTGAAAAAGACTAATAACGTCTTTTCTTTATTTTTACTTAAATATAGTATATAATTAAATTATATTAGGAGAGTGAAAATATGTATAAAATAATGGATGGGAATGAAGCTTGTGCAACAGTTTCATATAAATTTAGTGAAGTAACGGGGATATATCCGATCACCCCTTCATCAACAATGCCAGAATTAATAGATGAATGGAGTAGTAAGGGAAAACTTAATTACTTTAATGATACAGTGAAAATTGTCGAAATGCAATCAGAAGCTGGAGCAATTGGTATGGTTCATGGTAGTTTGCAACAAGGCTTACTTTCTTCTACTTATACAGCTAGCCAAGGGCTTTTATTAATGATACCAAATATGTATAAAATAGCAGGTGAAATGCTTCCTTGTGTAATAAATGTGGCTGCTAGAAGTTTATCAACACATGCTTTATCAATTCTTGGAGATCACCAAGATATATATGCAACAAGAAGTACAGGATTTGCTATTTTAGCATCTTCTAGTGTTCAAGATGTAATGGATTTAACTAATGTTGCATATTTATCAACGATTAAGGGAAAACTTCCCTTTATAAATTTTTTTGATGGCTTTAGAACTAGTCATGAATTACAAAAAATAGAAGTAATTGATGAAGATAAAGTTAAGAATTTAATTGATTACAAATGTCTTAATGAATTTAGAAATAACTCTATGCAATGTAATAATATATATAGTATAGGAACTGCTCAAAATGATGATATTTATTTTCAAAATACTGAAAGTAGAAATAAATATTATACAGAACTTGAAGATATTGTAAGTGCTTACATGGATAATATTAATGAGATAACAAATAAAGATTATAAACCCTTTAATTATTACGGAAGTAAGTATGCAACTAATATAATTGTGGCAATGGGCTCTGTTTGTGAAACAATAAAAGAAACAATTGATAATATTAGTGGAGATTTTGGACTTATTGAAGTTCATTTATATCGCCCATTTAGTAAAAAATATTTTTTAGATGTTTTACCAATGACAGTTAAAAAAATTGCTGTTTTAGACCGTACAAAAGAAGCAGGTTCTAGTGGGGAACCTTTATATTTAGATGTTAAAAGTATTGTTCCAAATGACATTTTAGTAATCGGTGGAAGATATGGACTGTCGAGTAAAAACACAACGCCTGGAATGATTAAAAGCATATATGATTTTCTAGAAGAAGGTGATTGTTTTAATGGTTTTACAATAGGAATAGATGACGATGTTACTAATTTAAGTTTAGATTATAAAGAATTGTCTATTATAAATAATAACTATGAAATTTTAATATATGGTTATGGAAGTGATGGAATGGTTTCAGCTTCTAAAGACATATTAAAAATAACAGGTGAAAATTCTAATGCTTTTGTACAGGGATATTTTCAATATGATTCTAAAAAGTCAGGTGGCGTTACTAAGAGTCACATAAGACTTGGCAATGAGAAAATTAAATCAACGTATTATATTGAAAAAGCTAATTTATTAGTGTGTACAAAAGATAGTTATATTAATAAGTTTAATATTATTAAAGAAATTAAATATCATGGTAAATTAGTTATATCAACTACTAAGAGTGAAGAAGAGTTTAATAAATTATTATCAAATGAAGATAAAGAATATTTAATTAATAATAAAATTAGAATTTATTTAATAAATGCTGAAAAACTTAGTAATGATATGAATCTAGGCAATAAGATTAATTATATGATGGAACTTATAGTTTTTAATTTATCACATATAATTGACCCTGTTTTTGCTATTAATAAAATGAAAGAAAGCATTACTAAGAAATTTGCTTTAAAGTCTGGAGATATTTCTGAAAAGAACATTGCTTTATTGGATATGGCTATGGATAATTTATCATTAATTGAAATAGATAATAAGAAATATATTGAAACAAAAGAAGAAGAACTAACATTGTTTGAAAAAATTGATAATCGAAAGGGAAATGATATTCCTGTTAGTGAATTTATGTCAATGCCTAATGGTAAGTTTATTGGAGGAACATCTAAACTGGAAAAAAGGGCTATTTCAGAGTTTGTGCCATGTTTTAATAAGGATAATTGTATAATGTGTAATCTTTGTTCAATTGTATGTCCGCATGGTGTCATTAGACCGTTCTTACTTGATGAAGAAGAAAAAAACAAGGCTCCAATGGTAGTTAAAAACAAATTAATGGATGCTAATATTAAGGATAAAGAGTATAACTATATTATTTCTCCTAGTGTTAAAGATTGTACAGGATGTAATTTATGTGTTAATATTTGTCCAGGTAAAAAGGGCGAAAAAGCTCTTCAAATGGTTGAAATTAATGAACTTGAAGATAGTGAAGAAGAAGTAAAGTATTTGTTTAATAATGTTAAAGATAAAGATATACATATAAATAATGTTAAGACTTCACAGTTTAGTGAACCTAAATTTGCTTTTTCAGGTGCATGTGCAGGCTGTGGGGAAACACCTTATTTAAAACTTCTAACTCAATTGTTTAAAGATGAATTAATAATAGCAAATGCTACGGGGTGTTCTTCTATTTATGGGGCCTCTACTCCTTCAATGCCATATTCTATACCTTGGGCTAGTTCTTTATTTGAAGATAATGCTGAGTATGGTTATGGTATGAAAATAGCAGATGAGAAAATGAAGGAACGTATTAAAAAAATTATAGAAAGTAATATAGATAAAGTAAAACCTAAATATAAAACATTAGTTAACGATTATTTAAATAATTTAGATGTATCTAAAGAATTATATGATAATGTTTTTAATATAGGTATTATGGAATTAATTCCTTTAAAAGAATATATAAAGAAGAAAACTTTCTTTATTGTTGGTGGTGATGGTTGGGCTTATGATATTGGTTTTTCAGGAATAGACCATATTTTAGCAAATCATGAGAATGTTAATATTTTAGTTTTAGATACGGAAGTATATTCTAATACAGGTGGTCAAATGTCTAAATCTAGTCGAACGGGTTCGTTATCTAAATTTAGTTTTAATGGTAAACAAACGGCTAAAAAAGATTTAGCTAAGATCGCCCTTACATATCCTCACGTTTATGTAGGAACAATATCTTTAGGCGCTAATCCAAATCACACCGTAAAGACATTGCTAGAAGCTAAAAACTATGATGGACCATCATTAATAATTGCATATTGTCCATGTATTTCACATAAAATAGTATCTGGGATGTCATCTAGTATTGATGAAGAAAAATTAGCAACAGAATCAGGATATTTCCCATTATTTAGATATAATCCCAATACTAAAAAATTCTCACTAGATAGTGAGGCCGATTTTGATCGCTATTATGAATTTATTGCTAATGAAGATCGTTATAGAATGTTAAAAAAGATTAATCCTGATAATTATCGTCAATTATTAGAAGACAATAAAAATGAGGCTATTAATAATTACAATGAGTTAAAACTAAAAGATAATACAGAAATAGAATAAAATTATATAAAAAAGGAGACTGACCCCCTGAAGGAACAGTCTCTTAAAAGAATAAAAAGGGGTTGGCTAGTGTGATAACTAGCAGCCAATTCGCCAAAAGTTGAATTGGTTAATGTATATACTATATCAATGCTTTGTATTTGTCAAATATTATTTGATAAAGTCCATTATTAAT
>JAVWBB010000067.1:0-4938 GCA_036649735.1 Bacilli bacterium | reverse complement strand
GATTCTTGTTAGAGGAAGTATTATCAGTATTACAAAAACTAATCTTGCTTATATTGAACCACATAAATTAGAGGTAAATAATATTACTTATTTATTCTTTAATGAATGTGACAATGTTTATATTAATAATTTAGAAAATTATATAAGTATAAAAGAATTAGAAAATTATTTAAAAAAACATTCCTAGATGTGGGAATAGATTTATTGAAAATAAAAGTATAAAATATATAACTAATAAAAGGAGGTATTAACGTATGAAGAAGAATTCTGCAATATACATAAGGGTTTCGACTGAGGATCAAGCCCGTGAAGGATATTCTCTAGGAGAACAAAAAGAAAAACTAGAACAATTATGTCAGTATAGAGATTATAATATATTTAATATTTACGAAGACGCTGGTATAAGTGCTAAAGATATGGAGCATCGACCATCATTTAAGAAAATGCTAGAAGATGTTAAAAACGGGCATATAAATGTCATTGTAGCCTATAAATTAGATAGACTAATAAGAAGTGTTAGAGATTTAGAAATATTAATTACTGAACTAGAAAAATATAATTGTAGTTTAGAGTGTGCGGTTGATGATATAAATACATCAACTGCAAATGGTAGATTCTTTGTTAGAATGTTAACTGTCTTATCACAACTTGAAATAGAAAGAGTATCAGAAAGAACTAAATTTGGAATGGTTGGTGCTATTAAGGATGGTCATATTCCTGTTAGGAAAACATTAGGCTTTACAAGAGATAATAAAAAGTTAGTAATTAATCCATTAGAAAGTGAAATTGTAGGAAGAATATTTGATTTATATTTAAAGGGTAATAGTTATCAAACTATATCTAATATTTTTAATAAAGAAAAAGTGTTAAATAAAAAATGGTATGATACAACTATTCTTAAAATACTATCTAACCCACTTTATAAAGGCGACTATATAAGTGGAAAAAGAAACGGAACACCTGTATTATATGAAAACGTGGTTGAACCTATAATATCTAAAAAATTATGGGATGATTGCCAAGTTCAAACTAGAAAAAATCAAAGAAATTACACAAGAAGAAATGATTATATTTTCTTTCAAAAGGTGCTATGTCCACATTGTAATAAAATAATGGCTTGTAAAGCACCAGGTGGTAGTAAAAAGAAATATATTTATTATCAATGTAATAATTGTAAAACATTTATTAAAGAAGACAAATTAGTAGAATTATTAGTTGATGAAATAACATCAATAATTGAATATGATGTTAATGTTAGAAAGTTTTATGCCTCACTTTTGAAACATAAAATAAACAATACCAATGAATTATTAATAAAAGAAGTAAATACATTAAAAGATAAAGTTATAAGATTAAAAGATGCTTATTTAAATAAGATAATTGATATTAATGAATATAATGATGATAAAAACAATTTAGAATTAAAAATAAAAGATATAGAAAAAAGGATTAAAGAAGAACAAGAATTAGATCAATATAATTTTACTTATGAAGATTTAATGTTGAAAAGAGATATTGAAGGTATTAAAGAACTAACTAATCCATTTTATGAAAATAATTTTAAAATAAAATGGATAGAATTATCAATATCTGAAAAACAAGATTTAATTATGAGCTATATTGATTCAATTGAAGTAATTAAAAAAGATAAGTATTTAGAAATAAAACATATTAATTTTAGAAAAACATTTATAGAAGAATATGCTAATCTATTTAATAATAATGGTATAAATAAATATCAAGATATTACTATGAATGGGGATATAAAAAGAATAGAAGTATCTGCTCCAATGACTAGTAGTAATGCTAAAAAACATATTAGAAAATTACAATTAACTTATCCTATTGATTATCAAGAAATAACTAAAGAAAAAATTAATGATAAACAATTTATATTAAAATATAATAAATCAAATATATTTAGTGAACCATTAAAAATGATTCCAATAATAAATAAGTATAATAAAAATAATATTAATAAGTATGGAATAATAGAAGTACCAATACCACAAGTAAGTTTTATAGATGGTTATACTATAAATAAAGTATCAAAATAGTGTACATTTTTATGTACCTGTAATTATAGCGTTTTTCAAGAAAAATGTACAAATAAGGCCTAAAAATGGCTGCTTTTGTTAGACAAAATGACTAACAATATATATAAATTATTAAAAATACTATAAAATTGTGTTCGACAAAATGGATGACAACACTAAGATTGTCAGCCGATAAATAATTTTAGAACCCCTTTATTTATAAGGCAAACTAGCCACTGGCTAGTTGTTTGTCAGCCACACTTATCCTGATAAATTGTAGTACAGAAAAATGTACACAAATTTAATAAAAAATCTAAAAATAATGTACATAAATATGAAAAAGATAATTCTATATGGTATAATTATTTTAGATAATTATGTATATGTCGTTTGATTTTATAGGCAAAAATTATAAAAAAATTATTTAAACAATAATTTATATTATTCTGATGATATAGTATTGTCTAATTAAAAATTAAAGATAAATGGTTACTATTTACGGATTTATTAATAAATTCACAAAAAATACTGGACGAGATAACTAAAAATATAGTATATATATATTATATGGAAAATATTAATAGTATAATAGAACAAAATTTTGAGTTAAAAAATCAAAATTTAGAGTTAAGAAAAGAAAATATTAAATTAGAAAAGGAAAGTAATTCTATAAAGGCTGAAAATAAAAATCTATGCTATAAAATTTCAATGACAAACAACACGGTTAAGCAATTGGAAAATAAATATGAAAAATATATGGCTGAGGAAGAAAATAGGATTAGAAAGGCTATTGAAACTGCTGTAAAAATTGCTACCGAAAAATTAAATGTTGAACACCAAAAAACAATATTAAAATTAAACAATACTATTGCAAGTCTTGAAAGAAGACTTAATATTAATAGTAGCAATAGTGGGATCCCTACTTCTAAAGATAGAATAGGAGTAACAAAAGTACAAAATAATCGCGAAAAATCTAATAAACCTATTGGAGCACCCAAAGGACATTCTATTCATAAACTAAACTATTTTAAAGAAGAGGAAATAACTGAGAAGGTAGAACACACCTTAGACATTTGCCCTAAATGTGGAGGAAAATTAAAAGATATAAATATAATAATAAGTGATGTTATTGATATTGAAATTAAATTAATTAAAAGAAGAAATAATATTCACAATTATAAATGCACACATTGTGGAGAAAAAATATCTGCTAATGATAAATTACCTAGAGGTGTAGTTTATGGGCAAAATGTTAATACCATTGCTTTATCAATGATGAATGAAAGTAATGTAGCATTAAATAAGATCGCTAAACATATAACAGGAATTAGTAATAATGAAATAAACTTATCAGAAGGTTATCTTGTTAAACTACAAAAAAGATGTTCTAGATCTTTACAATCATTTAATAATGAATTAAAAGAAAAAATAATTCATTCAAAATATGTTTTTTGGGATGATACTGGTGTAAAAATAGAGAAGGAAAATAATGAAGATAAAAACTTATCAAAAACTCGCAATGGTATCATTAGATTTTATGGAAATGATGATTTTGCTTTATTAAAAGGGCATAATAAAAAAGATAAAGAAAGCATTATTGATGATGGTATTTTAAATAATTTACCTAAAGATTGCATATGTATGCATGATCATGTTTTATTAAACTATAATAGTGATTTTAATTATCAAAATGCAGAATGCAATCAGCATATTCTAAGATATTTAAAAAGTATCAAAGATAATTTTTATAATCACACATGGCAAGATAAAATGATGAATTTATTATCTAATACGAATAAGAAAAGAGCTGAATTAATAAGTCAAAATATTAATAGATTCAGCGATAAAGAAATAATTGAAATTTATCATAATTATGATGAAATAATTAAATTAGGATATGAAGAAAATAATTTAGTTAATGCTTCATCGTTATATGATAAAAAAGATGAATTAAATCTTATTGAAAGATTAGAAAAATTCAAAAAAAATCATTTACTTTTTGTTGAAAACTTTAATGTTGCTTTTACTAATAATACTTCTGAAAGAGGTTTACGACAATGTAAAAGAAAATTGGCGGTTTCTTTTCTATTTAAAAATATAAATAGAATGAAAGATTATGCAAATATAATTAGTTATTTAGAAACTTGTTATAGGAACGGAATTAGCAAGTATGACGCTTGTAAAAAACTTGTTAATAACGAACCATATACCGTAAAAAATATTTTGAGTGATAAGAAAAAAGTTGAAATTATATAAATTTCAAAACTTTTTTTGTGTGATTTTTTCGAATTTTATATAAACTACTACTTCAGTATGAAAACTACCACTTTAAATTAAATTTTGCAATTTAAAAGAGGTTCATTAATTTAATGTAATCCTTATTTTATAACAGATTTTAATTAAATACTAATAATCCGTAAATAGTAACAGATAAATGTATAAAATATCAAATATTTTTAGTATAATAGACTTGAGGATGGAAAAAGTATGAAATTAACTGAAATAGATACCAAAAATATAACTGATGATATAATAAAAAAAATTTTATTTAGTACACCAAAAAAAGAATTTTTTGATGTTGATTGCCTTATAATATTTGGTTGTCATTTAAAACCATTACTTGATGAAAGATTAGATACTACTATTAGTATTATAAAAAATAAAAATGTTAATAGAATTTTATTAACAGGTGGAATAGGAGTAAATGGTGATTTTAATGAATCTGAATATATGAAGAAAAAATTATTAAATTGCGGAATTGGAGAAGGGAGTATTATTACTGAAGATAAGTCAACAACCACAGAAGAAAATATAATTAATTGTATCCAAATTTTAAAAGAAAATTCCTTAATAGAAAATAAGAATATAGTATTAGTTTCTAGTCAAGCACATTTAAGAAGAA
>JAVWBB010000066.1:0-4981 GCA_036649735.1 Bacilli bacterium | reverse complement strand
TTTTATAAACGTTCATAGTTGTATTTTTGATGTAGTAGTATTATACTAGTAGTATATAAATGATTTTTTATTTATACACTCAAATAAAGGAGGAAATGTATGTCAGATTTTATTATTAAGCACAAAGAAAAGATATTGTTATTATTTTTATTGTTAAGTATTATAGGCGTATTTACAATGGGGTATGCTAAAGTTAATTATAACATGGCTGATTATTTACCGCCTAAAGCAGATTCAACTATTGCGATGGAAATATTAGAAAAAGAATTTGATGATGAAATGCCTAATGCTAAAGTAATGATTAAAAATGTTACAATAGAAAAAGCATTAGAGTATAAAACAAAGATTGCTAGTATCAAGGGTATTAGCAGCATAAAATGGCTAGATGATGTTGTTGATTTAAGGCAATTAGAAACACTTCAAGGAAGTATTGATCCTAGTTTAATAGAAGGATATTATAAGTCTGGAAATGCTTTATTTAATATTACAATAAAAAAAGGATATGATGAAAAAGTAACAGATGAAATTTATAAAGTAATTGGTAAAGATAATTATGCTGCAGGAACATCTATAAATATGGCAACAACTCAAAAAATGTCACAAACTGAAGTAATAAATGCCTTTTTAATACTTATTCCACTTATTTTAATTATTTTAGTTTTGACGACAACTTCATGGTTGGAACCGATTTTATTTTTAGTTACTATAGGAGTAGCGGTTATATTAAATATGGGAACAAACTTTATTATGGGGGATATTTCTTTTGTAACTAGCTCTATTGCTCCAATATTACAATTTGCCGTATCACTTGATTATGCTATTTTTTTACTTCATAGTTTTAAAGAAGAAAGAAAGTTAACTAGTGATGTAAATTTAGCTATGAAAAAAGCAATGAAAAATTCTCTTAAAGTTATTGCGGCAAGTGCTGTAACGACAATTGTTGGGTTTGTTGCCTTACTATTTATGCGTTTTGAAATAGGGGCTAATTTAGGAATTGTCTTAGTTAAGGGAATAGTTTTAAGTTTTATTGCTGTTTTAACACTATTACCTGTTTTAACTCTTTGCTTTTATAAGGCTATTGATAAAACTAAACATAATAGTTTTATTCCAGATTTAAAAAAAGTTGGAAATTTCTTCTTAAAAGTTAGAATACCCTTTTTGTTATTAGCGCTTATTTTAGTTGTTCCATGTTTTATCTTTCAAAGTAAAACAAGTTTTACTTATGGAACAACTAGTATTGCAGAAAGTAGTAGAGCCGGTAGAGATGCTGTCCAAATTGAAAAAGTATTTGGTAAAGAAAATCCTATTGTTATTTTAGTACCTAAAGGAAATGTTGAAAAAGAAGGAGCCTTAAGTTTAGAATTGATGAAAACAAAACATATAACTAAAGTTTTATCATTTCCTATTATGGCTAATTCGCCATTAGCTAGTGTTTATCCTATTGAAATATTAAATAAACAATTTTATTCTAAAGATTATGCTCGTATAATGATTTACACTGATGTTTTAGAAGAGGGAACAGAAACATTTAATTTAATTAAGACTACTAAAAAAACAGTTGATAAATATTATGATAAAGCTTACTTAGCTGGAGAAAGTATGGTTTTATATGATATGAAAAATATTGTAGCCAAAGATATTAATATTGTTAATATGATTGCTATCATTGGAATATTGTTAACTTTATTATTTAGTTTTAAATCAATTTTACTGCCCTTTATTTTAGTCTTTGTTATTGAAACTGCTATTTGGATTAATTTAGCTATAACTTATTTTATGGGGGATTCCCTTAGCTTTGTTGGTTATTTAATTATAAGCACAGTTCAATTAGGAGCAACAGTAGATTATGCAATATTATTTACACAAAGATACTTAGAAAATAGAACTAATTTATCTAAAATTGAGGCAACTAAAAAAACAATTAATAATAATTTAATTGCTATATCAATATCTGCAACATTATTGTCATTAGCAGGATTTTGTTTAAGCTTTACATCAACTAATCCAGTCGTAAAAGAATTAGGAATATTATTAGGAAGAGGAACAATCTTATCCTTTATAATGGTTGTATTCGTTTTACCGGCATTATTAATAATTTTTGATAAATGGATAAGTAAAACTGCTAATAAATTAAATAAGAATAATAAATAATATTAAAAATGGCCACCATCTACTTTACATACATTAATGTCTATACATGGTTTATATTTATCTTTACTATTATGTATTTCTAAATAAACTTTGTTTTTAAGAAGACATTTTGGTGGACAAACAATTACTTTTTCATTTAGAAATAAGTTATTGGAAGATGTATTTTTAAATGTATTATTCATAATATTACCGCCTTTTATTTTATTATATGCAAAAAGGATTTTATGGTCTAAAATCCTTTTTAATTTGAATAAAAGCAATAGCAGTTGTCAAACGATGATTTGCTTTTGTAACAGATATTTTAAATACTTTATTAGTTTCTTCATAAGAAGAGGTATTAGTAAATCCATTTTGAATGACCCCATCTAAATTGTAAATAACTATTTTATTAATTGTAAATTTACAATTATAATTATAAGCATCGGATACTGTAATAGGTAAATAAAATTCAACGTTATTACCAGTTACAAAAGTAGAATTTAAATAAGCGTTTATTTCTTCATAAGATTCTCTAATAGTTAGGACATCATCATATATTAAGTTAGGGGAAAATATAGTTGCAATACTTGAATCCTCTACTTTAAAATTTCCTATTTCTATTAGCCCTGTTATAGGAGATATGGTTTTTATTAGTAAAAAGTTCATCGATGGATAATTATTTTCATAAATTATACTTTTTGTATAAGTAAAAGGAATAGTTTGTTTTGAATTACCACTAGGACAAGTTCCATTTTGTGTATAATTTTCTTGACCACTTTTATAACTTATTATGCCATTAGTATTATTAGTAACATCAAAACTAATAGATAATTGGTGATTTTCTAAGGCACTTGAATATGTAGTATTACTTCCAGTAATGTATTTAGGTAATTTTATACGATATTCAATGGCAAAATAAGCATTATTACAGTTTATTTTTAATTTTCCATTTCCCGTTGTCGGCATATTTATACTAATATTACCGGTTGAATTGGAAAGATTAGTTATGTAAAAGTTTCCAAAACAATATTTACCATTATTAGGAGTTAAATTAAATCCCGTTATATCATCTTTATCTACAGCATATTGAAAGTTTCCATTGCTAATTAAATTTTTATTGTCGGTAGTGGTTGTAGCTCTAGTAATATTATAATTGTTTTTTCCATCTCCAATATATACTTCTTTGGTATCAGTTGTAAATGCTAATTCGCCTTGTCCTAGAGTTGGCATACTATTTTTTATACCTCTTTTAATTTTAATTGTCGGCATTTTTCCTCCTAATAATTAACTATTGAAATGTTCCTCCATCAATTACTGACATACTTTGAAATACAAATGCGGTAGTTGCTAAAAGAGTACTGTTGTCACCAGCTAGTGGAGTTGGGGCAGTTGGAGTACCGGTAAGTCTAGGAGAGTTAATAGGGGCTAAATTTTCTATTCCTTTTTCTAATTTACCAATTGCTTGTAAAGTAGTGTCAACAGGTTTTATGGTAGTAGTTGTATCGGGTTTTACGTAACTAGTCATTAATATATCAGTAGCGGCTAAACTTACAACTCCTGTCTTACCATTAACCGAAGTTACGGAATCAGCAGGGGTTAATAATTTAATCCAATTAGCTAACACAGTTGCCGGAATTGTTTTTAAAATAAATGTTTCATTGATATCACTGCGAATCGCAATATCACCAATTTCAGCATTAAGCGCAAGCATTTCTGATTCTTTACTAACAACGAAAGTATCAGTAATAGCTATTGATGGTAAAATAGAAGAAACTAATTTACCAGTGGCATCCAATACAGGAACATTACCAGGGGATATACCCGTATTAGTAGAAGCAGTTGTTCCCAAACCAGTTATTTTACTTGATGAAATAGTTGGTAAATCACTTTCACTTAAAGCCGCCGTATTGATTACTTGTCCATATTCATTAATTTTAAATTTAGTATAAAATGTATCAACAGTTATACCAATTGGTTTATTAATGGGATTGATTAAAACTTTAGTCGCACCATTTCCAATATATAGTTTACCTGTATCCGTTGTAAAAGCAGGTTCACCTGCTGAGAGTACAACTGGTTCTAAATTGCCATTTAAGCCACGTTTAAATTTTATTTGTGTATTCATTAAAAATTCTCCTTTTCTTTCTAAATATATTCTAAATTTAGTTTTAAATACTATAAATTATAATTAAATGCTATAATAAAAAAGGTAAATAAGAATTATATGAGTAGGTAAAATAATACAAGATACCAAATAAATTAATGGAGGCTTTATGAAAAAACTTTTACTTTTTGTTATTGTCTTAATAATGCCTATAATAGTTAGTGGCAAAGAAATTACTGTAAAATTAGAAAAATGTATGGATGGAGATACAGCTAAGTTTATAATAAATAATTCTATTATAACCGCTAGATTTTTAGCCATTGATACGCCAGAAACAATAAAAAAGGGTGTAGAGGTTGAAGCTTATGGAAAAGAAGCTAGTGACTTTACGTGTGATAAGTTAACAAACGCTAATAATATTACTATTGAATATGATAAAAGTAGTGAAAAACTTGATAAATATGATCGCCATTTAGTATGGGTATTTGTTGATAATGAATTATTACAAGAAGATATTATAAAAAACGGATTAGGTAAAATAAAGTATGTTTATGGTGATTATAAATATTTAGATAATTTAAAAGAAGTAGAAAACATTGCTAGAATTAAAAAAATAGGGGTTTGGAGTTTACAAGATAATTATAGTTATTTTAAATATATTGTGGGAATTATCCTTAGTGTTATTCTTATATTGGCCGCGGTATTTATTCCTAAAAATTATAGTAAAATTAATAAGTGTATAAAAAG
>JAVWBB010000065.1:0-4989 GCA_036649735.1 Bacilli bacterium | reverse complement strand
AATTTAATTAAGAGTGAACACATAAAGAATATAACATTTGACAGACCTTGAGTAATATGATATAATACACATGCTTTAAAAGGGGGATGGTTGTTATGGCAAAAAATTATATAGATGGTAGAGATCCATCTGGATTTAGAGATAAAGTTTTTTTTTATAATGCTTATAGCAGAGCAGTTTGTGCTGAAGATGATGCATTTAAAATTAGAAGTATGTATCCTGGTTTATCTGCTAATGTAATTAGAAGATTAACAAGTTATTATAGATATAGTTCAGATAATAATCCTAGTGAGTGTTTAGCTGTTTTAACAAAGATATTACCTTCTTATTATGGAAGTTATGAAAACTCTATTAATTTTATAAATAGAAATATTGGTCTTTTATTTATGAAAGCAAGTTTGATAAAACCAAAGTTAGCTTGTTTACATATGATAAATGTTGATGGTGATGCTTTAGAGAATTGTATTTCTTTAATTACTAGATGTAAAATTAGAAATTTATTTTCAGTTTGTTGTGCTCTTAAGTTAGCTGAAAATAGTGATAAAGTAAATAATTTAGAATCAAAAGAAGTTTATACATTAATGCTTAAGATTGCAGAAGAAGGAAAACTAGGTGAATATAATAAATTATTTAGTCAAGATAATGTATCTTTTACTGGTGCTCAACTTGATTATGAAAGATTTTTAAATAGTAATAAAGATACTATGAAACTAAATTTTAGAAAAGAGGAAATAAAGTGAGAGCGGGTTATGATTTATCTTATAATAAGCGTGCTGTTGTTAGTAAGAATAATAGTATAGATATTAGAAAAGATAATGCAATAATAGAGGCAAGTAAAATTTATTTGGCTTATCCTAAAATGGATGAAAATATTTATAATTTATTAGTTAATTATTATACTAATTTTAATGATAAGCTACCAGAGATAACATTACCATATTTATTTAATGAACTTTCAGTATACTTTAAAAGTTATGATTCAATAATAGATATAATTAATGCTAATCCTAGTATTATATTTATGAAGCCTCCATTATTAGAAGCTAAACTTGCTTGTTTACATTTAATACATGTAGATAAAGATGCTTTAGAAAATTGTGTTTCATTAATTATTAAAAGTAAAATAAAAGATTTGTATTCAGTGTGTAGTGCTTTGAACTTAGCTAAGCAAAATGATAATATAGAACCAGTAGATGCTAGAAAAGTACTAGCAATAATTGCTAGAGTTAGTGAAGAAAATAAAACACAAGAGTATAATAATAGTTTTAGTACTGATGATAATGCGTTTAAAATGATGATTATTGAATATAAAAGATTTGTAATGGATAGGAAAGAAAGTGTATCACTTTCTTTAGAAGTGAAGGAGTAAAATTATGAGGAAGAATTATGATCAAGAAAGAAGCAGTTGTAAGAATAATGAAAGGCCTAAAAGATTTTATAATAGAGTAGATTTTTCTGAAGATAAAGCAAAAGAAATGTTATCTAAATATCCGGGATTACAAAGAACTGTTTATAATAGATTTGTTTCACATTATAAGAACTCTGATGATTCTTTACCAGTTGATACATTAAACTTTTTAATGGATCTACTTCCTGCGTACTATGATACTTATGATGAGTGTATTAATTTTATAAATACTCATGCAAATTTATTATTTATTAACTATAAAATATTAGAAGCTAAACTTGCTTGTTTACATATTTTGGAATTAGAACAAGATGCTTTAGAGAATTGTCAATCTCTAATAATAAGAAGTAAGACTAGAAATTTATATTCTATATGTTGTAGTGTTGAGGAAGATCAAGGTACTTTTGAGCATGATAATTTAAATGCAGAGGGTGTTAGGCAGTTAATGGATAAAATAATAGAAAATGGTTATATTGACACATTTAATAATAGATATAGTGCAGATAGTCAATCTTTTAATGATGTAAGATTGAATTATAGAAACTTTATTTATAAGAAAAAAGATGCTAGTTTTTCTTTGAAATAAGTCTTTAATTTTTTTAATAAAGTTAGATATAAATAAAATTATTAACAGAATATAAATTAATAATTGAAAAGAAATTTATCTTATGTTAAAATTAATCTAAGAGTAAACACTCTTAGATTATTTTTATATGTGAAAGAAGATTGTTATATGTTAGATAAGAAAATTACAACAGTTTTGGGTGTATCCTGTATATTTTCTTTATTATTAGCAATAATAGGTGCTAGTACTGCGTTTTTTACTTCTAATATTATAGGTAATAATAATGCATCTTCAATGCTTGTTACTGCTGGTAGTTTAAGTATTGATTATAGTGATGGTGAGGAAATAAATATTAAGAATGCTTTACCTGGTGATAGTGATTCTAAAGTTTTTAGGGTTACTAATAATGGAACAGCTGCTGTTCATTATAATATAAGATGGGATAATGTTAGAAATAACTTTAATACTAAAAGTGACGTAGTATATAGTATTAAAAATACTAATGGTAAAATAATTACTAATGAAATTATAGCACCTGAATTTAATGAATATGTTCCTCTTGCTACTGATATAGTTATTAATCCTAATGAAATACATGAGTATATTTTTAAGATTACTTTTAAAGAGACATTTAGTAATCAAAATGATAATCAGGGTAAGGTATTTTCTGGTAGGTTACAAATAAATGAATTTAATCCTAAGGAAGGAGATTCATTAATTATAGAAAGACCTACTATGAATGGTTTAGAGCTTGATGCTAACTTAAGAGATACAAGGAGTTCTGTAACAGCATATGCTATTACTTATGATGATAATCTTAAAACAATGAATAATTCTAATAATTCTTATAGAGTAAATAGACTTAATGATACTAAAAATAGTTATGTGAATAATAGAAAGTTTAGTTTACCTACTACGTGGATACCAGTTAATAAAACTTCTTTATTTCATCTTCATGTTAAACTTAATGATTATGATGCTATGTTATGGGTTAAGAATGAGGCGGGTGTTATTAAATACTTAGAGTTAACTCCATGTAGTGTTTTGGTTATTGATCCTGCTGGAGGTACTTGGAATAGATTAACAGGATCTCAAAGGTATAATTTAAAGTATAAAATGGAAATGAATATAAGTGATCCTACTAAAGAAGGACATACTTTTATTAAGTGGAATGTTACTGGTAGTAAGATTTCTAAAATAGAGAATAAAATGTTAAAAATGGGTCATAAGGATACTAATTTAACAGCAGAGTATATAAAGAATATATATAAACTTAGTATTAATCCTGATGGTGGAAAGTATGCAGATAATTCTAATATACAGATTTTTGATATGGAGTATAAAACTAATAAAGAAATATTAGTTCCAGTTAAAGAAGGTTATACTTTTACTGGATGGATTTTAGAGGGTACTAATAGTTCTTTGAGTGGAAATATATTTACTATAGGAAATGCAAGTGCATCATTAGTAGCATCATGGAAGGCTAATAATTATCCATATATTGTTTATCATAATAAGCAAAATATTAATAAAATTGATTTTACTTTAGTAAGTGCTGATACTTATAACGGAGAGTCTCCTTATGGTAGTACTGTAACTCCAGATGTTAAAAACTATATTGGGTTTATTTCTCCTACAGTTAAAAGTCTTACTATAAAAATTAATAATAATACTATTTCTTATAATTATATAAGAAATAAGTATAATTTATTAATAGATCCATCAGGTGGTACTTATGAGAATCAAACTACAAATAAGAATTATGAATTACTTTATGAGGAAGAGAAAATCTTAAGTATACCGTCTATGACTGGTTATAATTTTAATAGCTGGCAGATAACTGGGTCTTCAACTATTACTGATAATGTGTATAAACAAGGTGTTGGTAATACTAGTATAAAGGCGATGTTTAGTCCTCAGACATTTATTCTTACATTTAATGCAAATGGAGGGGAGGTAAATCCGACTTCAAAAGTTATATCGTATAATGATGTTTATGGAAAGTTACCTGATCCTCAAAGGATAAATTATGCATTTGATGGGTGGTATACTCAGGCTATAGGTGGAACTGAGGTTAATGGAAGTACTAAGGTTACATCTTTAGATAATATTACTGTGTATGCTCATTGGATACCTTTAGGTATACCTATGAAAGAAGCAATACTTAGAGATAATCCTGTTATAAATTATGTAAGAGATGATCTTATGTTTGAAAATGTTGAAACAAGAGATTTAGGATTATGGAAGGAAAGTAGAGAAGGAAGGACAAATAATAATAAACCAGTATATTTTTATAGAGGTTCTGTACAAAATAACTATGTTTCTTTTGCTGGATTAACATGGAGAGTTGTTAGGATTAATGAAGATGATACTATAAGAATAATACTTGATGATGTTTATATAAATAGTCCTTTTAATAAGGTAATTAATACTAAGGAATCACTTCTATATAAAAATGGTAATACTAATAGTGATATTAAAAATATAGTGGATGCGTGGTATATAGATAATGTTTTATATAAAAGAAATGTTAAGGTTTCTGACTCAGTTTATTGTAATGATATGAGTGGAAAGGATTCTGCTTATGGAACAATAGAGCGTTTACTTGTTAATAAGAGTCCTACATTTAAGTGTCCTAGAGTAGAGGATGAATATAGTGTAGTAAATGGTAAGTTATCATATCCAATAGGATTATTAACAGCAGATGAAGTTGTTTATGCAGGAGGTAAGTCTATGACACTTAATAATAGTTTTTATTTACATAATTCTAAAATAAGTTCTTACTGGACAATGTCTCCTACTATGTTTGTTTCTTCATATGCTTATGCATTTGTAGATTCAACATCATCTTTAGGTTTAGTAGATAATAGTATAGCAGATTCATATGCAGTAAGACCTGTTTTATCTATAATAAAAGACCTTAGGGTAACTGGAACAGGTACTAAGGAGGATCCGTATATAGTATGAATAATAGAAGAAATAAATATGAAAAAGAACTTTATAAAGAGGGTATTAA
>JAVWBB010000064.1:0-5043 GCA_036649735.1 Bacilli bacterium | reverse complement strand
TTAGTTACTACTTAGGCTTTCTTCTAAATATTTTAGAATTAATTCTCTATCACCTAAGCCTTTTGTATTTTTCATTACTTGTCCCATTAAATATTTAAGTGTTCTATCTTTATTTTTTGAATAATCCTGTACACTATTTAAATTATTTTTAATTACTAATTCAATAATTGTTTTTAATTCTTCAACACTTAAAGACTTAATCTTACAATCTTTAAATATCTCTTCTGTTATTAAATCGCTTTCTAATAACAATTGAACATTTTCTTTAAATATCTGATTATTAATTTCTTTCTTATCTAATAATTCTAATAGTTTAATAAACTTATTTGGCGTTAATTTAGTTTCTGTAATTAATTTATTCGTTTTATTTAAGTATGCACTTATTTCTCCTAATAACAAATTACTAGCTAAAAGATAATTAATATCTTTAAAACCTAATAAATAATCTCCTAAACTTCTATTTTGAATTAACTTTTCAATGTTTATTGAACTAATGTTATTCTCTTGCCATATTTGACGACGAACATTAGGCATAATTGGCAATTCACTTAACACTTCTTTAATAAAAGATTCTTCTAAATTAATAAAGGGAATATCTGGTTCAGGGAAATAACGATAATCATTACCTGTTTCTTTATTTCGAAGTAAAATAGTTGTACTAGTTTTTTCATCTAATTTTCTAGTTTGTTCTATAACTTTTTTGTCTTGGTCAATTAATTCTTGTTGTCTTAATATTTCAGCATTTATTGCAATACCGACATTATTAATTGAGCCTATGTTTTTTATTTCACATTTAGTTCCCAATATTTGACTATCTTTTTCTTTTAAAGAAACATTTGCATCACATCTCATACTACCTTCTTCTATTTTACAGTCTGAAATATTAGCATAATACATTAATTCTTTTAACTTTTCTAAGTAAAGAACGGCCTCTTGGGCACTTTCTATATCAGGATGAGTAACTATTTCAACTAATGGAACTCCAGCACGGTTAAAGTCTAATAAAGTTCTTCCTTTATTATGCATGCTTTTAGCCGTATCTTCTTCAATATGAATTCTTTCAATGCGAATCTTTTTAGGACCTTTATCCAACATAATTTCAATGTATCCGTCTCTTCCAATTGGTGTTTCATTTTGAGTTATTTGATAGCCTTTAGAGTTATCTGGATAAAAATAGTTTTTACGATCAAAATGCATTAAATTACTTATTTTACAATTAAGTAAATAAGCTGCTTTAATAGCTAATTTAACTACTTCGTAATTAACTGTAGGAAGGACTCCGGGATAACCTAAATCAATTTCATTTACTAAAGTATTAGGAGTACTGCCATAATTATTTATCGCGTTAGAAAACACTTTTGTTTTTGTTTTTAATTCTAAATGGACTTCAAGGCCAATAGTTGGTATTAATTTATTCATCGCGTCCTCCTAATTTATTTTCAATGAAACTAGCTAAACGATAAATTCTTGCTTCATTAAACTTATTTGCTATTATTTGCATTCCTATTGGTAATTTCTTATCCTCTCCAATAGGAAGTGACAGTCCAGGAAGCCCCGCCATATTAACAGGTATAGTCAAAATATCATCTAAGAAACTTTTAACCGCATCATTCACACTTCCTAATTTATAAGGAAAAGATGTTGTCGTTGGGCCAATAATTAAATCATATTCTTTAAAAGTATTATAAAAACTTTTAGCAATATCATCTCTAATCATCAAAGCTTTATTATAATATTTCTTAGCATTAGCACCACTTAATAAAGATGAACCAATCATTATTCTTCTTTTTACTTCTTCACCAAAGCCTTCACTTCTAGTACTAGTGTATAAAGATGTAATATCTTCTTCATTTAATTTACTATACCCATATCTTATTCCATCAAATCTAGCTAAATTACTACTAGCTTCTCCTAAAGCAATTATTTGATATAAAGAAACAGCATAATTAATATACTTAATATCGACATAATCAATAATTGCCCCATTATCTTTTAATAGTTCTACTATTTCATTAAAACGTTTTAATATAACTTTATCAATTAAATCACTAACATAAAAGTTAGGAATAGCTATTTTTAAGCCTTTAATATCCATGCCAATTTCTTTAGTAAAATCTTCATTAGTTATAACTGATGTTAAATCTTTTTCATCTTTTTGACAAATAGCATTTAATAAAATAGCATTTTCATAAACATTTCTTGTCATTGGTCCGATTTGATCAAGTGAAGACGCAAATGCAACTAAACCATATCTTGATACACGCCCATAAGTTGGCTTTAAACCGACAATATTTGTAAATGCTGATGGTTGCCTAATGGAACCTCCAGTATCTGTACCAAGGGCAAAAGGAACTAAATTACTAGATACGGCAGCAGCTGAACCCCCAGAGGAACCTCCTGGTACTAAAGTTTTATCTATAGGATTTTTACATATTCCATAATAACTTGTTTCCGTTGATGAACCCATAGCAAACTCATCCATATTAGTTTTGCCAATTATAATCATCTTTTTATCTTTAATTAATTTAATAACAGAAGCATCATATATAGGAATAAAATTATCTAATATATGAGATGCACAAGTAGTTCTTAAATTTAAAGTACAAATATTATCTTTAATGGCAATAGGAATTCCAAATAATAAATTATCCACTTCTTTATTTTCTAATTCATTAGCAATTCTTATTGCTTCTTCTTTATTTAAAGTAATAAAAGCATTTAAATCACTATTTTCTTCAATTCTATTAAAACTTTCTAATACCAAGTCTAAAGGTTTAATTACTTTCTTTTTTAATAAATCATTTATTTCTATTAAACTTAAATCTAAATATTTATTCATTTATAACACCTACTGTCTCAATAAAATTCCCATTTCTAACAGGAACATTTTTCATTACTTCATCTATTTTTAACATATCACCACTATTATCTTCTCTAAAAGTAGTTAAATTAGTACAAGGACTAATCATTTTATTATC
This sequence comes from Bacilli bacterium, assembly GCA_036649735.1. Lineage (GTDB taxonomy): Bacteria > Bacillota_I > Bacilli_A > RF39 > UBA660 > JAVWBB01. The sequence continues at coordinate 2,065 of JAVWBB010000064.1, read as the reverse complement.
ATCATATCCAATAATTTCATTTATCTTTTCTATTTCATTTAATACTTTCTTTAAAGTTATTTGATACGTTTCTATTTCATCATCATTTACTGTTATATTAGCTAGTTTTGCAACATGAAGGACTTCTTCTTTTGTTAATTTATCCATATAAATTCTCCTTTGATAATTATAATTGTACCACATTTCCTTAGTTTTGGATATTTTTTTGTTTTCTGACAAAAAAAGTAAATATTAATTTACTCTTTTAAAATTATTTGATGATAACACTGCGAAAAGAATTTTTAATATCCGAATGGCCATCAAATGCACTAAACTGAAATACACCATTATCAACACCGTGCGAATATTGCCCACCCCTTGCAATCCAAGAATATGTAGTACTAGTCATTTCAGAAAAATCACCATACCATCCACCTCGAACATTACCAAATGTTTTTAATGTTTCTCTTGTAGCATCACCTATTAATCCCCGCGAATGATCTAACAAATCTCCATTACTATATTTATCGTAATATTTACCTAAAGGTGCATTTGCAAAACCAGAATTAAGTGAATAAAAGTTTCCATTAATGTCTTTCATATTTCCCATCACATTATCCACAGAACCCCCAACCATATCATATATTCCCGTAATATTTCCTGTTGTTGAGGCTAAATATCCTATAGAAGTATTGTATGCTTTTTGACAACCGGCAAATTCAACATATTGTGAATCTCCAGTACAACCAGTTATATAAGTTGAGCTATTATTATTTCTTATTTCATTATTTAAGCCATATTTTGAATGAGAAAGATATGCGACTGCACCCCATTCCATATTTTTCATCATATGAGCATCAGTATTTATATTATTTAATCCGTATTTTTTAAACTTTTGGGCCGTTATAAATTGTGTACTTACATTTTGATTTCTTAATGATGTTAAATTAGGCTTAATTGTTGGTGTATTTGCATCTCCTGTTGTTTCAAATTTACCAACCCAAATACCTTTCAACTCTTCATTGTTCTCTCTAATTCCGTTACTATTATTATCCCACCAAAAGGCTGGATGAGTTAAGTAGGTCCCATTTGTTGAACCATTTTCAATTACATCTCTATGAACAAATTTAATATCTATTTCCTGTTCAGGTTTTCCTTCGTTATTAACATTCCATAATTTATACGAGTACCTAGGAATCCAAACATACATAGCTTTAATATAATCAATTGGTATTATTTTATTTTTATCTATATTTTGATTATTTTTAAATTTATAATAAAATAATTGATTACTAGGATTTTTATTTATTAGAGAGTTTACATCAGAACCACTCGCTATTATATCACTTTCAGTAAGCGCTCTATCATATACTGCTGATTCAATAATGTTAAATTCAGAAGGGAATTCGGGGACAACATTTGGTGGACGCCAATCAGGATTACCACCTAAAAGAATTGGCAGTGGGGATACTTTTATATTACCCCCAATATTTCTTCCTCCTACTTTTACACCATTTAAGAACAATTTTAAAGTCATGTTATCATATGTAGCAACAATAGTATATATTTGATTAATTTCTATTGGAGTTGGAGGAACTATCTCAAGTTGTTCATATTTATCAGTAATAACATTATAAAATTCATACAGTAGTATTTTAGTACTAGATATATAATACAATCCTCCACCTGCGTTTTCCCAATTGCCCATTAAAACTAAATTCTTATTTATTGTAGTAATTTTAACTTTTAATATATATGTCTGCCCACTTTTAAAATTGTAATTAGCATATCCGGCATTGACATAATCATCTACTCCATCTAAATTAATATAATCATTATACCTAGTTGGATTTCCATATAATGTCCCATAATTATCTGTGTTCTGATAATCATTAAATTTGTAATAAAATAATTCATTATTAGGGTTTTTATTTATTAGCGAATTTGCATCAGAACCACTCGCTATTATATCACTTTCAGTAAGCGCTCTATCATATACTGCTGATTCAATAATATTAAATTCAGAAACATTATCAAAACCATTTGGATTTGGATTACCACCTAAAAGAATTGGCATCGGGGATAC
>JAVWBB010000063.1:0-5222 GCA_036649735.1 Bacilli bacterium | reverse complement strand
AAAAATAATATTCATTAAACTTAAAAAAACGCTTAAATTTAATTTGAACGTTTTTTAATATCAATTTTTTAATAAATTATTTGCTATCCTTGAAAATAAATCTATATAAAAAACTACTATTCTAATATCATTCTATCTAAAGATTTAAAAATATATTGCATTGTTTTATTAAAGACCTTTTCTATATTTTTAGACGTATTTAAAGATATATTGGATATTTTAGTAGAATAATCTTTTTTATTTTTTTTTAAGTATCTTTCTAAGTCAATGTAATTACCATCATTAATATCTTTTTCAAACTTTTCTATTTGATCATTTGTTAAATTTACTTTTTTTCTTTCTTCATATTCGTAATAACCACTGACCCCTGTAAAATAAAGACCTAAAAAGACAAATACCAATATAAATAATATTCCTTTGAAACTAAACTTATTCATTTAATCACCCATATTAACGATATCATATCTTTTTAATATATTATGTCGAATTTTATTTTTTTTCAAATCTAACAGAAATATACATTTTTTCTTTATACTCTTCTTGAATAGAACGCATAATATCATTAGCTAAATTAGTATCGTGTTTATCACTAATAGCTACTACTTTTATATCATTGTTTTCTTGTTTAATAAAACTATTTACTTTATATAAATCTTTTAATTTCTTTTCTAACATTTCTTCTTTGCCTATTAATAAATTCAAATATTTAATTTGCTCATAAATAGAATTTTTTTCTTCAACACTAGTAGTCGCATCAATTAACTTGGCTTGTAAAGTTTCTTTTAAAGTTAATCTTTCTTCTTCTTTCGTTACTTTCATTGCAAGTAATAATTCACTTTCTTTTACTTTTATAACGGGTTTATTATTTGTTGGATACTTCTTATTATTATTTAAAAGTAATTCATTAGGCATCGTTATATAATACACACTTAAGACAAGTATTAAACTAAATAATGTTACAAACCATAAGTTTTCTTTATTTATCATAATATATTCCTCATTTCTAATAAATTATATTAAATTTATTAAATATTATGATAAAAAAATTAACTATTTAAAGTTAATTATTCTTCTAAGTTATGATATACATCTTGAACATCATCTATTTCTTCTAATAATTCAACTAAAGATAAAGCTTTTTGAGTATGTTCTTCATCTAAAGCCACCTTTTGATTAGCAACTAAAGTAACTTCGGTAGTTAAAAATTCTTTAACTCCTAATTTAACTAAAGCTTCTTTTACTTTCATAAAATCATCGGTACTTGTATATATTTCATAATTATCTTCATTTGTAATAAAATCAATGGCTCCATTATCTAAAGCACACATCATTACTTCATCTTCATTTATGTCATTAGGAACCACTATTAAACCAATTCTTTCAAACATATAAGCTACACTTCCCGATGTTCCTAAGTTTCCTCCTCGTTTAGTAAACGCTGATCGTACCATTGACGCTGTTCTATTTTTATTATCGGTTAAGCAATCAACAATAAAAGCAACGCCTGATGGACCATATCCTTCATATCTAATACTTTCAAAGTTTTCATCTTTTGCCGATCCTACTGCTTTTTCAATTGCTCTTTCAATATTATCTTTAGGCATATTTACACCTTTAGCTTTTTCAATAACTAACTTTAAAGATGTATTCATATCAATATTAGGGTCACCATTTTTAACCGCAACATATATTTCTTTGGCAATTCTTTGAAATAATCTTCCTCTTTCTTGATCTACTGCCCCTTTTGATCTTTTAATCTTTGCCCATTTTGAATGCCCACTCATAAGTTCTCCTCCTTAATAATTAATATTATAAATAATATCTTTTATAACTCCTAGACATAACTATATTATAGTATTTATCTAGTTATTTTGCAATCCTAAAAGAATTTATAGTAAAATTATAGTACTCTTATTTAAAATAAAAAGACTACTTAAAAGTAATCTTTGTTATTATTATTTATTTTAGAAATTCTTTTTTAAATCAATCATCTTATCAATATTCTTTTCCATCTTTTTTTCGGCTTTTTTAAATACATTAGGATTTTCTAAGATATAAAATGTTCCTGCTCCTAATGCGGCACCGATTCCTAAAGATAACAGCATATTATTTTTTTTCATTCTTTCACCTCATATTTATTATGGATAAAAGCATTCTAATTATGCATTATCAATTTTATTTAATAAGATAGTTAACTTATCTTCTTCTTCAATTAACTTAATACGATCCATTTTTACAATATTACTTGGAGCTTTTTGTATATAGTTTTCATTTTCTAATAATTTTTTTCTTTTATTAATCGATAATTGTAAATTATGTATTTCTTCATTTATTTTATCTAAATCTAACTCTTCACCCATAAAATAATATGTAATATTAATATAATTACTTGTATAATTAATAGATTTATAATTATCTAACTCTTTATTTATTAATTGTTCTTCTTTTATTTTTAGTTGTGATATAAATATATTTTGATATCCACTTTCTAGTTTTATAAATGAATCTTTGGTAATATTATTAGTTACTTTCATATTACGAATACTAGTAATATCTAAAATAATCTTATCAACTATTAAAGCCTCATCTTTAAATATTAATTTTTTATTATAAACCGGATAATTACTTATCGTTATATTTTCTTTGTTACCAAGGCTTTCATATATTTCATCAGTTACATAAGGCATAAAAGGATGTAACATTTTTAATATAGAAGTTAAAACAGTTAATAAGACATTTTTAGTAGTATTATTCATATTAGCTTTAGAAAGTTCAATATAATTATCACAAAAGTCTTCCCAAATAAATTGATATAGTTTTGTTCCTACATTTTGAAATTCATATTTATCCATATTCTTTGTTACTATTTTAATAGTTTCATTTAATTTAGTAAGAATCCATTTATCTGAAATAGTTAAATTATTTAGTTCTTCTATTTTTATATCTTCTAAATTAAGTAATACAAATCGTGAAGCATTCCATAATTTATTTATAAAATTCCATGTTGATTTAACTTTTTCTTCATCATATCTTAGATCTTGGCCTACAGATGTATTAGTCGTTAAGAAATATCTAAGGGCATCTGCTCCATACTCATCAATCACATCCATGGGGTCAATTCCATTACCTAAAGATTTACTCATCTTACGGCCTTCTTTATCGCGAATAAGCCCATGAATTAATACTTCTTTAAATGGTGGTAATTTAGTAAACTCTAATGACTGAAATATCATTCTTGATACCCAAAAGAAAATAATATCATATCCTGTAACTAAAACATCATTAGGAAAATATCGTGTTTCAAGTTTATCAGGAAATCCAAGGGTACTAAAAGGCCATAATGCGGAAGAAAACCATGTATCTAAAACATCATTATCTTGATTCCAACCCTCTCCAGGGCATTCTATTTGAACTTTTATTTCTTCATTTTTATACCAAGCAGGAATTCGATGTCCCCACCATAATTGTCTTGATATACACCAATCTTGAATATTTTCCATCCAATTAGCAAAAATATGTTCAAATCTTTTAGGAATAAAAGAAATATGTTCTTTTGTTTTTTGATTATCTAGCGCATTATTAGCTAAAACATCCATCTTAACAAACCATTGTTTAGAAAGAAAAGGTTCAACCATAACATTAGTTCTTTCGCTAAACCCAACATTGTGTTTAATTTTCTTAATAGAAATTAATAAACCTAATTCATCTAAATCTTTTAGTAGTTTTTCACGACAAACAAAACGATCTAAACCATTATAAATACCACAGTTTTCGTTCATTGTAGCATTTGTATTCATAATTATAATTCTATCTAAATTATGTCTATTACCTACTTCAAAGTCATTAGGGTCATGAGCGGGAGTTATTTTTACTACTCCTGTCCCAAATTCCATATCAGCATGATAATCACCAATTATAGGAATCTTTTTATTAACAATAGGCAAAATAACATTTTTACCTATTAAATCTTTATAACGTTTATCTTTAGGATTAACCGCTACTGCTGTATCACCAAATAACGTCTCTGGTCTTGTTGTTGCTATTTCTAAAAAATCATCTGAGTCTTCAATCATATATTTAAGATGATAAAAGGCTCCTTCTACTTCTTTATAAATTACTTCTATGTTAGATAAAGCAGTTAAAGCAACTGGATCAAAATTAATAATACGTTCCCCACGATATATTAATCCTTTATTATATAAATCAATAAATACTTTATTAACAGCTTTATTTAACCCTTCATCTAGTGTAAACCTTTCACGAGAATAATCTAATCCTAATCCTAGTTTTGCCCATTGACTTCTTATAATAGATGCATATTCTTCTTTAAAACTCCAAGCTGTTTTTAACCACTCATCACGATTCATTTCTCGAGGATTAATTCCTTCATTTTTTAATTTTTGATCAACTTTAGCTTGTGTTGCAATTCCCGCATGATCCATTCCTGGTAACCACAAAGCATCAAAGCCTTTCATTCTTTTATAGCGAATTATTATATCTTGAAGAGTTGTATCCCAAGCATGTCCTAAATGAAGTTTTCCTGTAACATTAGGAGGTGGAATAACAATACAAAAAGGTTCCTTACTTGTATCTCCTGCTTTAAAATAGTTATTTTCTAACCATTTATTATATTTATCTTTTTCAACTTTTAAATGATCATATTTTTTTTCTAACATAACTTCTCCTCCAATAAAAAAATACCTCATCCCTAAGGACGAAATATTTCGCGGTACCACCTTAATTCATATTAATAAACTATTAATATCTTAATATACTTAACGCGTATTACTCGTTTAATTATAATTGTAACCTTCAATTAGTCTATTTATTAGTTTACATCTTCCACTAACTTTCTTTAAAATATTCTAATCTACTCCCCAATTACTTCATCAATATCTATATTATATGATATTATTTTATTTTAAGCAAATATTTTTAGTTTATTGTAGTGTATATGGACTACCTGGAGTACCATTTCCACTTGCAATTGTTGTGTCTGATTTAAAGAAGAAAACTGGCCGGCTACCACAAGCGTTGCTCACGTCATAGACGCCGTCCCCACCTCTACTAGTGAACCACTCATGATACGTCTTAGATGTTCGAGGTGTCATTAGCCAATAAATTTGTGCCATAAACTTGGCATAATTAGTCGTTTTATCGTTATTATGTGAAGCCCACATTTCACCAACTTTAGGTAGACCAAAAGTTGAAGTGACAGGATT
>JAVWBB010000062.1:0-5429 GCA_036649735.1 Bacilli bacterium | reverse complement strand
AAAACATGAAAAAAATTAAATCAAAAAAGAAAAACTCAAACTTAAAATGGATTATTCAAATAATATTAATGGCCTTTTTTATATCTTTAATATTTTCGTTTAGTTCAGAAATTATTTTAAACAAGGTAAACACTATAATTGGAGTAATAATATTAATATCCTTTATTCTATTTGGAGTCCTTTTCGATATGATAGGAACAGCTGTTACAAGTGCCGATATAAAACCATTTAACTCAATGAGTGCAAGAAAAGTTAAAGGCGCTAAAATAGCCGTTATATTTAAAAAGAACGCCGATAAAGTATCTTCTTTTTGTAACGATGTAGTAGGAGATATTTGTGGAATTATATCAGGTTCAGCTGGAGTAATAGTAGCTAAAGCAGTATCAGAAACAATAAATATAGACTTTTTCTACGTAACACTTATCTTAACCGCTATAATAGCAGCTCTTACAATTGGAGGAAAAGCAATAGGAAAAGGAATTGCAATGGACAATAATACAATAATATTACATTCATTTGCAAAATTTGTATCTATATTTTATAAAATATAAAAATAAGGAGACCAATTATGAAAAAACAAAATACTCTCTATTTAGTGATACCTTGCTATAATGAAGAAGAAGTTTTAAAAGAAACAATAAAAAGATTAAAAAAAAATTATAAAGACTTAATAACTAAAAAAATAATAAATAAAAAAAGTAAAATAATGTTTGTAAATGATGGATCAATAGATAAGACATGGGAATTAATAGAAGAAGAAAACATAAAAAATAAAATGTTTACAGGAATCTGTTTATCAAGAAATAGAGGACATCAAAATGCACTTTTAGCAGGTCTAATGGAAGCAAAAAATCATGCAGATGTAGTAATTAGTATGGATGCAGACCTACAAGATGATATAAACGCAATTGAAGAAATGATGATGAAATATCATAACGGAGTAGACATTGTCTACGGAGTTAGAAACTCAAGAAAAAAAGATTCATGGTTTAAAAAAAATACAGCAGAATTATTTTATAAAATGATGAATTCTATGGGAGTAGAACTAGTCTATAATCATGCTGATTATAGACTTACAAGTAAAAAAGTATTAGAGAATCTTTCTAATTATAAAGAAGTAAATCTTTTTTTAAGAGGAATGTTTCCCCTAATGGGATTTAAATCTGATATTGTATACTATGAAAGAAACGAAAGATATGCAGGAACAAGCAAATATCCTTTAAAAAAAATGCTTAACTTTGCGTGGGATGGAATAACCTCTTTTAGTATTAAACCAATAAGATTAGTACTTTCAGTTGGAGTTATAATGTTTATTTTAAGTATTTTAGTTCTTATTTATTGCCTTATAGCCAAATTCACAGGTAATACTGTAAGTGGATGGACCTTTATCACATGTTCAATTTGGCTTGTATCTGGTATTCAAATGTTATCAATAGGGATTATAGGAGAATATATTGGGAAAATTTATAATGAAACAAAAGAAAGACCAAGATATATAATTTCTAAAAACTTAGAAAATAATGAATTTTAAAAGATTAAACATATCTAGATATGATATAATATTTCTAGAATAGGAGGTCTATAAAAGAATAAAAATTTAAAAAATGGAAATTATAAAAAAGGATAGGAGAATAATATGAAAAAGATTTTAATTTCAATGACTGCAATTCTCTTAGCATTTTCTTTGACAGGATGTGTTCAAAAAAATGTTAAAGGAACTCTTGGAGAAATCATGATAAAAGTTTATACAGGACTTTCCAAAGATGAACTTCCTAAAATGCTAGAAAACATGGAAGTGACAAAAGAAAATGTAAACTCATTCTTAGGTTTAGAAAATATGGATGGTATAGAAAAAGCTCTAGCATCAGAACCTGGAATCGGCTCTATAGCACATTCAGTTGTTTTAATAAGAACAACAAAAGATGCTGATATAGAAAAAATGAAAACAGATATAAAAGAAAACGTTAATCCAAGAAAATGGATTTGTGTTGGAGTAGAAAAAGAAGACGTAATTGTAGACAGCAAAGGAGACCTTATTATCTTGATAATGGTAGATCCAAAAGCAGATGCTCAAAAATTACACGAATCATTTAAGAATCTATAATAAAAGTCTTCTATTAAAGAAGACTTTTATAGAATATATATTAAATATTCAATGAAAGGATGTAATTATGTTATTTTCAAGTATTTCATTTATATATTACTTTTTGCCTTTTTTACTATTAATATATTTTTTAGTACCATTTAAATTTAAAAATATTATTTTATTAATATTTAGTCTGTTATTCTATGCATACGGAGAACCTAAATATATTATAATTTTATTATTATCTTGCCTAATAAACTATTTACTAGGTAAAATGGTCTATAAAAATTTAGAAAATAAAAAGTCAAAACTCTTTTTAATAATAGCAATCTCATATAATATAGTTCAATTATTATATTTTAAATATACAGACTTTTTTATTGAAAACATAAACAATATTTTTAGTTCTGATATTCCTCTTCTAAGAGTAATCATGCCTATTGGAATAAGCTTCTTTACATTTCAAGTATTAAGTTATGTAATAGACATTTATAATAAAAAAGTAGAACCCTCAAAAAGTTTTATCAATTTTTCTACTTATGTATGCTTATTCCCACAATTAGTAGCAGGACCAATAGTAAGGTATGTTACTGTAAACGAAGAATTAAAAAAAAGAAATCACACATTTGAAGATTTTAGTAATGGTATAAAGAGATTTATTATAGGTCTCGTTAAAAAGGTATTAATAGCCAACGTAATAGGTGAAATGTGCGTGGCTCTTACTAGTATTGCAACTAAGTCAATACTCTCTTATTGGCTAAATGCAATAGGTTTTACACTACAAATATATTTTGACTTCAGTGGCTACTCAGATATGGCTATAGGTTTAGGATTAATGTTTGGTTTTCACTTCCTTGAGAACTTTAATTATCCCCTTATAGCATCCTCCATCACAGACTTCTGGAGAAGATGGCATATATCACTATCTAGTTTCTTAAGAGACTATGTTTATATACCACTTGGAGGAAATAGAGTAAGTATTATTAAATGGATTAGAAATATATTTATAGTATGGTTTTTAACAGGATTTTGGCATGGAGCAGCTTGGAATTTTATTCTTTGGGGACTATATTTTGCTGTTCTATTATTAATAGAAAAGTTTCTTCTTACAAATATCTTGAAAAAATCAAAAGCATTAAAATATATTTATACATTATTTTTTGTCATAATAAGTTTTGTTATATTTAACTGTGGCTCTTTAAATGAAATAGGAATATACCTAAAAAATATGTTTGGTCTAGAAGGACTTTCATTTACAAGTGTAGAAACACTTTACTACTTAAAAAGTTATGGAATAATATTAATAATCGCTATTATTTCTGCAACACCACTTATTAAAAATATATTTAATAAATTATCAAAAACAAAATTAAGCATTGTACTTGAACCAGTAATTTATATAGGATTACTTATATTAGTAACAGCATTCTTAATTGATGCTTCATTTAATCCATTTCTATATTTTAGATTCTAGGAGGATAATTATGAAAAACAAAATATTAACAATATCATTTGTTCTATTTTTATTTCTGTTTCTAATAATGAACTTTACAACAAAAGATATAGAAATAAGTAAAAATGAACGAAGAAACTTAACACAATTACCAAAAATATCAATTAAAAATATATTAGATAAATCATATATGGATAAATTTGAAAAATATACACTTGATCAATTTCCACTTAGAAATGATTTTAGGCATTTAAAATCATTTATTAATTATAATGTTTTCAATAAATTAGATAATAATAAAATATACATTAAAAACAATTACATATTTAAATCAGATTATCCACTTAATAATGAATCAATAAAAAACTTTACAAATAAAATTGATATGATAAATAAAAAATATTTAACCAAAAAAAATAAAGTTTATCTTTCAATAATACCAGATAAAAATTACTATTTTAAAGATAAAAATACCTTAAATATTAATTATGAAGAATTGATATCTAATGTTACTACAAAATTAGACTATATCAAATATATTGACCTAACAAAATCACTAGATTTAGATTCATACTATCAAACTGACACACATTGGAAACAAGAAAAATTAGAAAATGTCATAACAAAATTAAGCAATGAAATGAACTTTAATAAATATAATGGGAATTATATTAAAAATGAATATAATAAATTTTATGGAGTTTATTATGGACAAGCAGCAATAAAAAGAAAACCAGAAAAAATAACATATCTTACAAATGAAAATATTAAAGGTGCAAAAGTAAGTCATTACGAAAGTAAAAAAAGCAACAAAGTATACAATGAAAGTAAATTAGAAGGAATAGACTCTTATGATGTCTTTTTAGATGGAGCATCCTCACTTATAGAAATAGAAAATGATAACATAAAAAATAATAAAGAACTTATAATTTTTAGAGATTCATTTGGAAGTAGTATAACTCCATTACTAATAGATTCTTATAAGAAAATTACTTTGATTGACCTAAGATATATTTCAAGTGATAATCTAAAAGATTTAGTATCATTTAAAGAACAAGACATTTTATTTTTATATAGTGCTTTAGTAATTAACAATAGTTTTACTTTAAAATAATTAAAATATGTGGATTAGACTATGAGATGTAGTTCTAATCCTTTTTTTAAGGATTTAAAAATGGAGTTGAACAATTGAAATCAAACTATAATGTAAGTAGTAGTGGAAAACAAGTATATGACTATTATGTTGCAAATTTAGCATATCCTATAAAAGATGCTAATGAAGATATTCTTGATTATAGATATTATGAAGCAAGATTAGTAGTAAGAAAAGAAAATAACAATAATTTTGCATATGATTTAGATAAATTTATAGAAAAAAAAGGAGCCGTCCTAGATAAAACAAGTTTATCTATAGTGGCTGATAACTCAGCCGACGGTTCCCTTATGTCAAATAATATACCACAATCCAACGCATCTGTCAAATCTGATATATCTACTAAATATTCTATGCAAGAAAAAGATAATGATACACAAGAACTAGAAATTAAACAAAAATCTTTTGAAGAATTATCTGAGATAGAAAAGGAAAAGTTAAACATAATAAATAAAGAAATTTATACTGAACGTGGAAAAATTTATTCTACTAAACCTGAAACAACTGATATAGAAAAAGAACAAGCAAAGAAAAAAGTAATAGAACTTAAACAAAGAAAACTAGATATATATAATGGCAATCTAAAAGTTGATAAGGCTGTCCCTTTAACTAATAAAAGTGCTTTTGAAGTTTCTTTTGATGAAAATGAATTAAATAAAGATAATACTTTAGATGAATAAGCACAACGTTTAATTAATATCTTTAACGAAGGAATTGATACAGTTGATAATCAAGCA
>JAVWBB010000061.1:0-5496 GCA_036649735.1 Bacilli bacterium | reverse complement strand
CTATCATGCTGATATAAATAATTATTATTGAAAAAATAAAGATAATGTGTTATAATATTTTTACAAATAGGGAGGTTTTAATATGTTTTTATATGATAAAAAAGACAAACAAATTGATATTTATTCCTTTGAGGCAGATAAGATGGCTTTAATTGATTATCGTAAAAGAGTAATAGATAAACAAAATTTTAATGAATTGTTTTATAGTTTTGAAACTACATCTAACACGATTAAAGATCGATTTTTAGGGGCAGAGGAACTTGATGTTAGAATTTTAGAACACCAAGATAAAACATATGATGCTAGTGATTGGTGGTCACAGTTAAAACAAGAAAAAGCCCCTTCAAAGTCTAATCGAATTATTCAGGAAGAATTAATAAGAAAATATATAAATGGTGATTTCTCACAAAGTATACCAACTAGAATATTTATTCCTGACGAGGGTGTGGATTGCTATCTTAAAAGTTATTTAGTCACAAGCAAGCCATCAAGTATTTATTCTAATGTAGAAAAAAGAAGTTATTATAGATTAGAGAATATAATCAGTTTGCCAAACAACTTATGTGCGTTGCATTTATTAGAAAATGGTAAATTTTCTAATATATTGAGTACATGGTTATATTATGACGAACCATTACAATTTTTCTCTGCTGAGCAAGTTGATTCGGTAAGTGAAGAAGAAATGAAAAAAATGTTTACCTATGGACTTTTAAATGGAACATATAGTGATACGTTAGAAAATGTTGATACTACTCAAAAGATTCTTAAAAGACTTAAAAGATAATTTATTGTAATCCAATAGAGTAGCACTGAACTGACCCCGTTTCTTAGACAAAATAGAAACGAGGTTTTTATATTAAAAAATAGTGTAGTTATATTCTCACCAACACTATTTATTATAAAACTATAATTAATTTAATACTTTCTTCTTTTTAAATACAAATAATTTACTAAATATATAGTTAAGAACAACAATTATAAACTGAACAAGTATTTTACTTATACGGTCATTTATAAGAATTACACTAACAAGTAAATACATCGATATCATTTCTATACCTAAAGATAACAAACGATATTTAAAAAATTGAAATATTTCTAACAAAATATTTTTATTTTCTTTTACTTCGAAAACAAAATATTTATTAGCAAAATAAGCAAAAGAAACAGCTACTATCCAAGACATAATAGTCGACGTCATATAATCAAATTTAAAGACAAATAAATTATAGCTAGCAATACTAATAACCGTTGTAAGTCCACCAACAATTATATAATTAATTATTTCTTTATACTTTTTATATAAACTAGTTATTTTCTTTGACATCTTTATCTGTCTCCTTAATAATATATATTGGCCTTTTTTTAGTTTCCAAATATATTTTAGATAAATACCATCCGATGATTCCTATACAAAATAATTGAATGCCACTTACCATAAAAATAACACAAATAAGTGATGGCCATCCATCTGTAGGATTACCATAAATAATGGTTTTAACAACTATTAAAACTATCATAATAAAAGAAATTAAACAAAAAATTAAACCAATAATTGAAGATATAATTAAAGGAATAGTAGAAAACGCTGTTAAGCCATCTAAAGAATATTTAAATAAATTAAAAAATGACCATTTAGTTGAACCTGCTACACGTTTGATATTTGGTTGTGTTATCCATTTTGTCTTAAAGCCAACATAACTAAATATTCCTTTAGTAAAACGATTATATTCTGTCATTGCGATAACATTTTTATACATTTGTTTTGTCATCATACGATAATCTGTTTCTCCATCAATAACTTCTATTTTAGTAAGCTTGCTCATAATCTTATAATATAAATTCGAAAAGAAACTTCTGATTTTTGGTTCTCCTTTTCTATTAGTTCGCTTAGTAGCAACTGAATCATAATCTTTAGTTTTTAAAATTTCATACATATCTTTAATTAACTTAGGATCATGTTGTAAATCTACATCAATAACAACAGCATAATCACCAGTTGCGTTGCATAATCCTGCATACATCCCAGGTTCTTTACCAAAGTTTCTGGAAAAAGATATAAAGTGAATATCTTTATTTAGTTTCATTATTTTTTTTATAATAGGTAAGGTATTATCTGTTGATCCATCATCAATAAAAAGATATTCAAATTTAACATTATCAATACTTTTTTCTATTTTTGATACTTCATCATAAAAAATATTAATTGATTCTTGTTCATTAAAGCAGGGAATGATAAGTGATATTTTATCCATAATTATTTACTCCTTTTTTTATTATCATATATAGTAAGCCCGATAAAACATATTATACCAACAATTGAGATGTTTTGTCCAAGTTTACTTAATGGGGCTTCATAAGTTACTTTAACATTATAGTGTCCGCTTTTAATTGGAAGGCCAATAAATGAGGTGTCTACTTTTTCATAATCAGCTAATTTATTATTTAAATAAATCTTAAATCCTTTATCATAAGGAACTGAAAAATATAAGTATCCATCATTTTTCACATCAATCGTGCCAAAAATGTCATCACCTTTAGTTTTGTTTTTATCAATGAATAATTCATCAACGTTATTTTTAATATTTTTTACATAATCATAATCCATTATATAAGTATTAATATCATCAATCAAATACTCGCCTTTTTTAAAAGATATATCTAATTTATCTAAAGAATCATTGCCAATGACATATTCAAAATCATAGTTTTTATTATGATATTTCGCACTTTTACAAGTTAATGTATTTTTAACTTTATTAATTGTAATAGAAGTATCCCCAATTTCACAACTTTGTGATTTTAACATTTTAAATTTAATGATAATAATTTTGTTACTATAAGTTTTATCTAACTTTAAGGTTACGTGACCTTTTTCATCAGCGTTTATATGATAATACTTATCTTTATTTATTATTAGATTTTCTTGTTCACTAATTTTATAATTTAGTTTTATTGGCTTAACATTAGGAATATAATTAGTTGGTTTATTTGTATCTACAATAATATAATTTAATAAAGCATCAACTGTATATGGATATGTTAATTTATTAAACTCTTTTAAACTTAATAATTTATTAGAAGCATAACTAATTGGCAAAGTATTATTATTTTCATAAATATGTGTTTTATCTGTATTTGTATAACCTAAGTTAGGGGTTTTAGTCAAAACATATTTAATGCCCATATAAGTTTGAAATAATATATTTTTACTAGTAGCAATTGTAGCATTATTTCGAAAAGGGACATCATTTTTAAAAATATTAAAATTAAAATCATGAAAATGGTTATTATTAAGAGATGAATAAATAGTAGAAGTATAATGCTTATCACTTATAATTTTATTCATATTAGAATATGGATTCAATTGATTTTCTAAGCGGTAAATATAAGGTTCTTTTTTAATAGTTTTAATTATATTTAACTCATTTTCTTTATTATTATAATTATTAAAGTTATTTTTAGTTACTAATTTATCATTAAGGTTTACACCTAAACATATAGTAAAAGAAGAAATAATTATTGGCAAGTAAATGCATGATTTTTTATTTGTTTTTTTAAAAATACAAATGAGTATTGTAATTATAATAAATTCAATAATAGCTAACCCAGTTAAAATATGCTTTGTTAAAATAAAGCTAATAATTAATAAGCTAAAAGTAAGTACTAAAATTCTATTTAAATATGGTTCTTTTTTCTCTAAAATATTTTTAATGAATATAGTAATTATATAACAAAGAAGTGGTAAAAAAGGAATTAATACTTTAGGTGCTAGGTATATTTTACCATTTAATAAATAAGTAAAAATAGGAAAGATAATAATTAGTAATAAAATAATACCTAAAAATAAATATTCTTTCTTTTTAGAAAACATTAAACTAATAATAGCCATAAAACTAATAACCGATAAACCAATCGAATAGGGTGAATATAATAAAAATCCAATATTTAAGGTCGGTTTTAAATAGTTAATAAGGGTGTGACTGACATTAGCGTCTACTCTTCCTTGAGTTATAACATAAATTACAGGAAGTAGCAAAAAAGCTGCTAAAATTATCCCAATTATAAAAGAAATACCAAAGGAAATAGCATCTTTAATAATTTTTTTTCCTTTTAAATCTTTGTTTAATTTTAAATAAGAATATATTCCGTAAATCCCTAAAACAAGTAGGGCACTAACACTATAATAATAACTTGTTAATATAATTAAAAACACACTAATAATTAGTAACCATCTTTTATTAGTTTTAAAATAATAATCAATGGCATATAATCCTAAAATAAGTACAGGCATGTAATTAATAAACATAATATGACGGTGTGAATGAAAAATTAAAGGCCCACTACATAAAAAAATAAAGGTTCCTATAAAAGATATTAATTCATTAAATTCATGTTTTCTTAAAAAAATATAAAACATAATCATACTAATAACTACAATAAAAATACTACTAATACTAATAAAAGTAGCCATAGGAACAAAGGGTAGTAGATATGATATTAAAACAATGGGATTAAATAGACCATAATAGGCTAAATAATAAATGTTTTGTCCAGAGCCAATATTAAAGGCAAAGTTAGGAAAAATATTTTTATTATTGTAAAATAATTGCCGAAAATAATTAGGTATAATAGAATGTTGATTACGCCAATCTAAAGTAGAACCATAAATATTATTATTTTTTAAAATAATAAATACAATTAGAAAAACGGTAATTAATAATAATCCTATATTTATATAATCTTTTTTAGTTAATTTTTTCATTCTTTACTCCATACTTTTGAAAGTCTTCATAATAATTCATGTGTTCAAATTTATTTATCGTTTTCTTTTGGCTTTGATAAAGCTTTAGCATTTCTCTTTTTTTCTTATAATCATTCACACTTATTTTAGGACTATTATTATTTACTACTTCTAATTTACTATAATATTGATGAAAATAATATAAGTTATCAAGTTCATGTTTATTAACAATATCAGTTACTATTTTATTAGTCATTTTATGATGAATATGTCCATATTCGCCATCGATATTATGTGTAACAATCATTTTCCATTCTTTTTTTAATAATATTTTTGTTAAATCATTATTAATATTGTCTTTTCTTTTTGACCAATTATTTTTTTTGTTAAATGTTTTATCGGGATAATTTAACATAAGATAGTCGCTATTACTATACTTCATTACTTTTTTAAATTCTGATACTCTTTCTAAGTTAGAACCACAAGTAATACATATTACTAAATAATGATCATTTAACAAATGTGCTCCGCCCCATAATGTTTCATCATCGGGATGAGCAACAATCATAATATTATCAACATTATCATAGTTAATATGTTTATATTTGTAATTGACCATATTAAAAATAGTTATAATTATTAAACTTAAAAAAATTAAAAGAATAATTACTTTTTTTTGTTTCACTTAAATCACCTTATTCATTATACTATAGATTAGAAATTTGTGCGTGACTAATTTGTAATAATTAAAA
>JAVWBB010000060.1:0-5600 GCA_036649735.1 Bacilli bacterium | reverse complement strand
CTACAACCAATAATAAAATCACAGATATTGATAAAATACTTAGTATTACCTTTTGTTTATTATTTTTATTTTCTTTCATACATTACTCCACTCCTTTTATTTTTAACATATTTAATATACTACATCCTGATGTAGAATGTCAAGAAGTAATATTAATGTTATTATTTAATGGGAAGTGATATGTTATGAAAGAAAAAACTGCCACTCTAAATAATAGTATTAATTTTAAATTAGAAAAATTAATGAAAGAAAAAGGTTTTTCTAAAAACAAGCTTTGTGTTAAAGCTGGGCTAAGATTTGAAACAGTTCAAGGATATTATAAAGGAAATATTAGTCGCATTGATTTATTTGTTATCTCCCAAATGTGTGAAATATTAGAATGTAATATTCAAGATATTATTGAATATATACCAAAAAATAATAAGTAAAATTTAATTACTTATTATTTTTTTGTTTTCTTTATATATTATTTTAATACCCATGCATTTGGTAAACCTCTTTGTCCATCATTAGTATATGCACATGGTTTATTATATAATTTTCCTTCAACAGCAAATGTTGTTGATGCTCCCCCATCCATATTGGCAGCATTATAAGCTCCATACCTTAGAAGAATTTCAATAAGTTCATTCATCGTAACTCCTCCTCTTCCATTCAAATTATATTTTGTTCCATTTCCATCGACAATTAAAAATAAAACTATTCCATCTTTTCTTTGAGCAATAGCAGTTCTTGGGTTTATTCCCCAACCACCATTTCCAACAATTTCAGCGGCTTTTCCGTTCATAATTAAAGTAGGCCCAAATTGTACTGCATCTCTCATTCCTTTTTTAACCGCATTTTCTGGAGTATCCTTTATAGATACTAATATATTATCTTTATTAAATCCTACTAAAGTACCAAATCCCCCACCATTCCAAACAACTTTACCATTTTGAATCATTCCCCCCATAGGAACTCCTCCATTACCTGTTCCACTCGGGTCATAGAATCCCCCCGCATTTACTGCCACTTTTGCATTATTCTTTTCAGCAATCTCTGTTAATAGTTCTCCATTTGTTCCTAAATAACTAGTTCCTGCTAAACTAACTTTACTTGGATCATAAATAGCAGTTAAATATACCTTATAACCGTTATGTTTAAATTCAATTAATTTATAATCTGCTCCCTTTTTCCTATCTAAAATTTCTTTTTCATAAACAGAAGAATAATGTCCATCATTATTTCCGCCTATTACTATTTCGTCTGGATTAGTATCTTCATCAAATCCTGGTACATAATTACTATTAAGTACTTTATTTATCATTTTATCAGAATAAAAAGTCTTTGCTAAATACTTATGACTTTTAGTAGTCATCGCAGTAGTTATTAAAAATTCCCTAAAATATTTAATTGGGCCATAAGTTAAGAAAAAACAAATCCCAATAATCACATCAAAAACAATCAATACTTTTACTATTCTTTTCATAACTCTCCTAAAATATATGGATCGTTTTTTAACCCATTTCCTGTTTTTACAATAACATCTTTATTTATAAAGATAACTGGTCTTACTTTAGATACCGACGTAATTAAGTCATCATAAATTTTCCCTTTATCCGTCACTTTATAAACTGTTTTAGTATATGTACTTGTCCTTGTTCCTAAAAAATAATCATTATAATCATAAATAAAGAAATCTCCAATATTTAAAAGGCCTACATAAGCATTTATAGTAATATCATTTATTTTTAAATAATTATAATCTACGGTTGAATCATATCTATTCGTATTTATATTTCCTTTAACCAAATACTTTTTATCTAAAGTATTAATCCAAGTCTTATTTAAATAATAGCCAATTCCTGAATTTAAACTATAAATATTGGATACGGTTCCATATTTCATAACTAAGTCTTTATCATCATTTTTTATAAAACCATCTAATACTATTTTAGTATAGTCATTATTTTTGCCTATTATTCTAAAAGTTAAATTATTGTATACTAAATAATCACCAATGTTTTTTGAATTTAAAACATTATTAACTATATTTTCAAATATATATGGATTATCAACTGTTCCATTACCTTTTAAAATAACAATATTACTCTTAATATCTATAACTGGTCTTACTCCATAACTATAATAACTATTCCCGCTAGATATTTTATCTCCTATTTTACCACTTGCTTCAACATAAGTTTTACTATCTTTTAGCCACCAATCTTTACCATTATTTAAGTAACTTGTTTTATTAATTGATAATTCATATTCTTTTTTCGTTAATAAGTTAATATTATCATTGTTTATATTATTGACATAATTGCCAAAGTTATTTAAACTATTGCAAAATATCCCTGTATCATTAATATTATCTTTTTTATTTAACCAGTTATTAATATATGATTCTTCATATGTATGGTCTATTCCCCATACTAATGATGTTTGATTTTCTTCAGTAATCATTTTAACACTATTTTTATTAAGTGACACCACTCTAAAAAGTCTTCCAGAATACTTTACATAATTATTATCTATTTGACCTTTGTAAAAAAAGTTATTCTTATCTTGATACAACCCATTTCCTGCTGTTACTATATTTTTCTTTAAAGTAAGCAATTTATATAAAGTTTCTTGTTCTTTAATTTTAGGATTATCTATTTTATAATAATGAATTAATCTACTAGCATAAAAAATAGTAATAATAAAAATAATTGTTACATTTAAAATTATAAATATATTTTGTTTCTTTAATTTAATTTTCCTCACTATATAACCCTTTCATACAGTTGCCGATTAATAAAACCATGATATAGCTTTAGCAAATTTATATAAAATAATATTACTTTTATTAATTGCATAGGTTTTCCCAATTGCTTTTCCACCTATTGTAAAGGCTGCAATTAAGGATGTCACTAAAAGCGTAATAAAAAGCAAATTAATGTGTCCTTGTTTATTTAATATATAGCATATTGCAAGCCCAGTTGAACCACTGATAATTCCACAAATATCGCCGATTACGTCATTGCAAAACGATGATACTTTCTCAGCATTCTTAATTAATTTTATAGCAGTATTCGCACCTTTTATTTTTTTAGAGGCCATAGAATTAAATGTTTTTTTATCTGCAACCGCAACACTTATTCCAATCATATCAAATACTACTCCAATTAATATGAATAAAAATACTATTATTATACTTATTAAAACATTAACATTAGGTACGATTAAATCAGATAAAATAGAAAATACACCGGAAATAACAAACGCTAATATAGTAACTGTCAATATCCAGAAATAATCAATCATTTGTTTATTCTTAATTGGCTTTTTATTGACTTTTTTCTCATATCTTTCTTTAGTCTTTTTAATTTTCATTAGTTTCTCCTAAATTAGTTGAAATGGCCTTAATATAGTAAACTTTATGTCTTAGGTCGAGTTGGATTTCCCTTGAAGTTACTATATCGTTACCAATATAGTTGTTCCCATTTAAAACTTCAAATAGACTATTGCTAGTTTCTATTACTCGATTGCCACTTAGTACATACTAAAATCCTATATTAATATACATTCTAGGAGTTTTCCTCAACAATACCCCCTATTGCTATGACTTTTTTGCCCATTTAATTTCAAGTAGCAATAAGTCTCAAAAGATGTACACCTCTAAAGCCTCTGTCTCTATCCCATAAATAAACTTCAAGCCAAGCTACAATATCCGCAGCTTTTGCACCACGTGATAGGTTTAATCCTAATTCGTAAAAGATCCAAATGCGAGTTATTCATATATGGTGTTTTACAAGATTAGGTCTCCACGAAAGAATGGGTCGTAAATTGTATGCCATTACAAGCGCCCATAATTTCTTCAAATCCAGCACTCGCCCCATACTGGGCGTATAAAGCAAGCACCAAACGTTTCATAGATATGCTCTTTAACGATATTTTAACCTCGTCTTCGCAATAATGTATCGACTAGAATAATGTGCCATTTCTATAATATTGTAACATGTTTTTTTATTTTTTAAAACATATCTTTCTTTTTTAAAAGGACTATAACGACAATTGATAGTAAAATAGATAAAACTGAAACCAGTAAAAATGATAATGGATGTTCACCTACTATTCCCATTGGAACATTCATTCCTAAAAAAGAAGCAACCATTGTTGGAACAGATATAACAATGGTAATAGCCGTTAAGAATTTCATAACCGTATTTAAATTATTAGATATAATTGTTGCAAAAGAATCGGTCATACTTCCTAATATTTCTCTATATAAATTAGCCATTTCTATACCTTGCTTATTTTCGATAATAGCATCTTCTAACAGATGATTATCTTCATCAAAAGTTTCAATAATTGTTCCTTTATAAATCTTTTCTAAAACCACTAAATTAGATTTTAAGGATGTTGTAATATAAACCAAACTCTTTTCTAATGTTAAAAGTCTAACTAATTCTTTATTTTTAGTAGCTTTAAATAATTCTTCTTCAGCTTTTTCTATTTCTATATTAATATTTTTTAAATATTTTAAATACAATGTCGCCACTCTAAACAACACTTGTATCGTAAATCGACTCTTCTTATAAGTATAAAAGTCTTTTACTTTTTCATTTTTTAAATCTTCAATTATGTCTAATTCACTTAAAGAAATAGTAACAAGGTATTCATCTCTTACAATTAAAAGCCCTAAAGGGACTGTATCTATAACTGTATAGTTTCTTTTACTTATTTTAATTGGAACATCTAATATTATTAATTTTTTATCTTCTTCTATATCAATTCTTGGTTGTTCATCGTCATCTAAAACATAATTAATAAAAGAACAATCAATTAATAATTCTTTTGATATTTTTTCAACTTCTAAAGGGGTAGGATTTTTTAAATCAATCCAACATCCAGGTTCTATTTTTTCTATTTTTGTTGTTTTAGTAGTTAAAGAGTCCGTTTTATAAATGCTTATCATTTTTAAACTCCTTTCTTTATTCGTTTATTTATTAAAATTATTTCAGGTATTACGCTTAAAATAGCCAAAATGATAAAAACAGGAGCGATTAATTCTAAGCCTTGATTACCAAAACCAAATATAAAAGTTGCAATCAAAGCAATAGACTGAAAAACCATTTTTAATTTAGCAGGAATTGTTGGTAACATTTCTATTCCTGTTTTAATAAAATAATTAGTTGTAATTGCTCCAACGGTAATATCTCTTATTAAAATAATTAATACCCAAATTGGCATAATTCCTGTAATTATAAAATAAACCCCTATTCCCCAATTATATATTTTATCACCAATAGGATCTAAAATACTTCCTAATCTTGACTTCATATTAAAAGTCCTTGCAATAAAACCATCAAGTGTATCACTTATTGCTAATATTATAAGAATAGTTAAAATAAGAACTTTATCTTCAATCCCATTTATAATTAAATAAATAAGTAAAATAATTGTCCCTATTATTCTAAACATAGAAATAAAATTAGGAATAGTCCATAAAGCATCAGTATAATCTTTTTTATTCATATTACCACCTATTTTTATAATACAAATTTTACTATTTAAAGTCAAGAATAACTAAAATATTAGTGTAAATGAATGTCGTTAATTGTATTAAAAAA
>JAVWBB010000059.1:0-5674 GCA_036649735.1 Bacilli bacterium | reverse complement strand
GATTTCATAAATAAAAAAGTTAGTGAATTATCTGGTGGTATGAAACAAAGAGTTGAATGAATACTTTAACCAACGCTAAAAAATTTATTATTTATTAAAATTCCATTTTATTATAATATTTCTTTCATTAGTTATCTTATTTAAAGAACCAATTTCAATTCTATTTATAAATTCATCAACTATTATTTTATTTAATTTTTCTATTTTTTTATACTTTTCAAAGATACAGTTATCTTTCTTTATATTATCCTTAGATTTAAGAATATCTATTTTTTTATCTATATCATCAGTTAACCTATTATGCTCCTCACAAGACCTCGAATAATCTCCTTGTAGAGTTATAAATTCTTTAACAGAAATAATTCCATTTACACGATCTTTATATAAAGTTCTTAAATATTTCTTTTCATCTTCTTTCTTTCTGATTAAAAAGTTCTTCTCTTTAATTAAGGATTCAATTCTACTTTTATAATTAGATATAAAATATTTTACTTTATCATTCTGTAATTTTTCTAAATTAAAATATTTATTAAAAATCTTATTAATTTCTTCTAAGATAATTTTCTCCAAAAAATCAAATCTTATTGATAACTTATTAATACAGTTATCATACCCATTTCGATTTAATGCACAAACTAAATATTCATGATTTTTAGTACAATTTTTTTTAAGATAATGACCACATTCAAGACAATATACTTTCCCAGAAAGTAAATGTACTTTTCCTGTCTTCTGACATGCTCTAGAATTATTTTTAATTTTTATTTGTACAAGATTCCAAGTATCTATATCAATTATTGACTCATGTGTATTAGGAATCCTTACCCAATAATTTCTTAATTTTTTTACAACTTTCTTATTTTTATAGCTAATAGTTGTTCTTTTACCCTGAATCAAATTTCCTATATATATTTCATTTAAAAGAATAGTTTTAATAGCATTATGACTCCATCTTATATCTTCAATATTTTTACTACTCACAACATTAAGTTTGTATCCTTTTAAATGCTTATAAAGTGACGGACAAGGAACATTTCTAACATTAAGTTCTTTAGCAATACTCCCATAACCATAGCCTTCTAGATATAAGTTAAATATCTCTTTAACAATTCCTTTAACTTCTTGATCAATAATAAGTTTGTTATTATTCTCTGAATTTACAATATAACCATATGAAGCAAAAGGACTAATAAATTCACCATTTCTCATTTTCACATCAAAAGCTGTGCGAATATTATTTGATAAATCCTCCAAATACCACTCATTAACTAAACCATTAATTTGCCGTGATTTTTTATTACCAAGATTAAATGTATCAGCATTATCAGCAAAACTTAAAAACCTAACATTCCATTCTATAAACTTATTATGTAAATATTTTTCTATTACTTCCATATCTCTTGAAAATCTAGACTGACTTTTGCAAAGAACTATATCTATTTTACCATTTTTACAGTCATCAATTAATCTTTCAAATTCTGGCCTATAAGTTCCTGCTCCAGATAAATCTTCATCACAATACTCATCAGCAATTAACCAGTTTTCATGTTTTATAACTTCGCCAATTAGCAAATTTCTTTGATTTTTAATAGACTCACTATCCTCAGCAGCATTTGCTTTATTTCTATCCTCTTCAGATAATCTTAGATAAATAGCAACTTTTAAATTTTCTATTATTTCTTTACTCTGGCTCTCACAATTACTTTCATTCATAATCATTATCTCCAAATACTAAGTAATAATTGTTTGTTTTATTTATAGTGGAATTACAACATACATTAATATATTTCATGATCATCTTCCAATTGTTTAGAAATATAAATTATTTTAAGTAACTTACTATTAAAATTATCTTCTTTATCCAATTCAGTTAAATCATCATAAACATTATTTATAGTATACTTTATCTCCACATTAAAGCCCCTTTTATTCTTACAATAAACTATATTCAAAGATTTATTATATATCACACCCTACAAATATTTAAATAAACTCACTTTAATAAATCAATCATTTTATTACAATTTGATAAATTATCTAAAAATTCTATTATTGTTAAAGGGATAATATCAATACTATCTTTGTGTTTATACCACTGTGTCAATTCCATTGTATCAGAATGAATAACAGGAGCAATAAACAATGAAAAAGCTTTTTTAACATTGTCATTATATTCAATTAAGTGTCTCCTAATAGGTATAATTTCATTATTAACTTGATCTTGTCTACCGCACATAAGAGTAACTTCTACTAAAGAATCCAAGGATTCTGATGTCTTACAAACAATATCAGCATTATTTCCTAAAGCAGTAAATATTGGCATACCTTCATCATCTATAACATAATTAGGATTGACATCAACATCCTTAAGTTTTTGTAAAATAGCAATACTAGTTAAAAATTCTAATCTTGTCGGTGCTGGAATAAATCTAAACATTTCATGTTTAGACTCACTTCGTCTACCACAAAGTAATTTTAATTCATCACAAATAATACTTGAAGAATAAGCTTCACTATATTCCTTTAATTTTTTCTTTCTTAAATCAGTCTGTAATTCAAACTTCATTTCTTTTATCTCCATAATGTTCGAATCTATCTTCCCAATATACGCAAAATATTTCTCTTTACTTGAAAATTCTTCTACTTTACTATAATTATTTAAAACATAATCTACTTTTTCTTTCTCAAATGAATTAACATCTAAAAATCTTCCATTTCCTCTTAAAGAAACTACTCCTGTTATTCTCATTTTTCTAATATACTCATCAACTGCTTCACCACATATTTGATTTATTTTAAATCTTTTTCTTTTATCTGAAGCAACTAAAAGTGTTAAACATAAATCATACATATATTCATCACTATAATTAAATCTTTGGCTTTTACGAATACCCTTTATCATTTCATATAAACTATGTGAATTATTATCTGGCCAACAAATAAATAGACTTAATTCTTTCTTAAATATTCCTGGAGATTTTATTTCTTTATCCTCTTCTAATAATTTAATTACATTTAATAATAATCCAAGTGGTTTATTACTATTTATATTCTTTCTAAAAGGGTTATCAGTTTGATACTTCATCATTGAATTCAAAAACACATTTTGTATCTTCAATTCATTAACAGGTACTTCATTAAAAGCATCTATTAACATATGTCCAACACTAGATATCATTACTGCTAATCCCATTTCATAAAAAACAAATCCAAATTCTTTTGGAAGTTTAAACCAAGTATCAAAGCGAGAAGGCCATCCAGCACTAAAACCTTTTTCTTTATGTTTTTGTGGACTACATTTAATAATCTCTCTTACCTCTCTATCAGTTAATTTTCCATCTTCCTCATCAAACGCATTTTTTATAGAAGTAATTTTACCAACATAAACCGGCCTATACAACTTATTCTTTATAATACTATGCACTATTTTCATAATCAAATCATCAGTCAATATCATACCTTCAAAAGGTAATAAACAATTTAAAAATCCTGTAATCCTATTTGGATTTCTCATCGTTGTAGAAAAACTTAATGGTTTAGCATACGATTCAAATTCAAAGTCCTCTCTTATCATAATTGGTTACAAACACCTCCCTAGAATTTGCTTTAATTGTATTATCATTAAAACTTATATAATTACTTTCTATATCATAAACAAAATATTTTTTTGCCCATTCTTTAAAAACATCATTTTCATTTTCTTTGTGATACACTAAATTAGTAATACCAAATTTAATCCTTTTTTTATCTAATTCATCTAACAAATCAAATAATTCCTTATCTCTTTCCTCATTCCACATTTTATTATATTCACACGCTGAAACTAAATAAGGCGGATCTAAAAAAATATAATCATTTTTTTCAAATTTAATTTTTTTAATAAAATCTATAAAATCTAAATTATATAATTTAATATTCTTATTTTTAGTAAAATCCAAGTAACTTTTTAATGCGTTATAAACATTATTGTTAAAATCCACATTACCAACAGGTAAATTAAACTCACCATTTGAATTAAATCTTATCATATGATTAAACCCATATATTAATAATAAATACAATAATAAAATATCATCTTTATTATTATTAAAATCACTTCTCATTTTATTATAACTATTTTTATTAAAATGAGCATAATATGTTTTTTTATATTTTTCTTTTAAATCTTTTGGAACATTAATATTTCTATATGAGCAAGATAAACCATACTTATCCATCATATTATATAGATCATTAAACAATCTATCACTATCATTTGAATATTTTATCATTTGATCATGCAATTTTATTATATAAGAGTTTAAATCATTCAAAATATATTTTTTTGCAGAAGTATTTAAAAATGAACTTCCTCCACCAACGAAAGGTTCAATATAATTATTTATATTTTCAGGAAACAATTCTTTTAATTGACCCATTAATTTATATTTATCTCCCACATAAAAGAATGGTGAGCGAATAACCTTCTCATTACTTTTTTCATTATGTTCTACTTCGGTTATAAATACATACTCTTTATGATCAAGTAATTCAGTTTTACCAGTAGTAAAAGCTTTATAAGGTTTTTCATATACCTTCGTTTTACCCTTCTTCAACAAAATCTCTTTAATTTGTTCTAAAGATATTTTATTTTGTGATGAACTACTTTTTGATGTATAAGTATTATTATATGTAACTACTATGTATTTCACATTTAAATTCTCAATTAAATCTCTAAACGCAACAACTGCACTACTTCTACAATAATCAGACATATTTTCAATTTCTGGTTTCATAGCAGTTCCATATAGATTTGGTTTATCCCATTTAACTATTGTTTCAAGTACATGATAAAATCTACTATATTGCCTACTATTATAAGGAGGATCAATAAAAGCTATATCTGTTTTAATTCTTTTTGCTAATTTATTTGAATCTTCTCTACATATTTCTACTTCCTGATTCTTTTTTAATGTTTTAGGTTTTATTAAATCAAATACTAAAAGATCTTTCAAATCTTTTCCTTTAATATATGCCTCATAATGTCCCACAGTATTAGAAATTTTATCTAAGGAGTATATTAATGAGCTTAATAAAATAGTATACTCTTTATAGTTTATTTTATTTGAAGTATATTCATCTTCTATATTTTGTCTAATAATACCAATTTTTTTCGCATCATTATCTGAAAAGTATTTATTACCATAATTAATTGAAACATAATTATCTATTAATTGATTAATATTATTATATTTGTGCACATATTCTTTCAATTTATCTAAATCATATTCCTCTTGTAGAAAAAAACCTTTGTAAACTATTTCATTAGAAAAAAGAAAATCATTCATTACATATCTTTTATATTTACTAATTAAAAAGTTAGTTACTGAACCAGTTCCTGAAAACACATCAAAAAACGAAGTACAATTTAAACAATTAGTATCAATTAATTCCTCTATCCATTTCATTAATTTAAACTTATTTCCTGTATATCTTCTATTTTGAATATTGAACATAATTCATCACCTCGCTTTTATATCTTCCTTCGTTTTAATTATATCATTGATTAAGATTTATTAAAAGAAACTAACACATTATTCATAAAAGTATCAGTTATATACAAATTATTAAGAAAACAACGTATAAGAAACATTCTAATTGTATGGAAGTAAATAATAGTTTTATAAGTCTCTCT
>JAVWBB010000058.1:0-6131 GCA_036649735.1 Bacilli bacterium | reverse complement strand
TTAATTTTGATAACCTTTCATTAGGTTATTTTTTTTATTTAACAACGTCAATTAAGTGACAATTTAAAAAATGTAAATTATCTTTATTTTAATAATGTAATAGACTTTAACTATATATAATTAAATGTTTTTTTTATTCAATTATTAGCATTTATTAAACGACAACTTTTAATATTTAAAATAAAAGTATAAAAAAAACATTGCATACATAACTATAATTTGTTATGATTAATTTATAATAAAAGACGAAAAAAGAGGTGTATATGAAAAAGAATACAAAACCTATTTTTGAAACATTGATAGTTGTTAAAAGAAGTGGACAACGTGTTTTATTTAACAAAACTAAAATAGCAGTTGCTATTAAACATGCCTTTGACAGCGTGTCTATATATAATGAAAAAGATATTAATAAAGTATTTGAAGATGTTTTATTTTATATCAAAGAAACATATGAGTTAAGAAAAACGATTAATGTTGAAGACATTCAAGATATTATAGAAAATAAACTGCAAGAAAATAAATTTATAGATGTTTTTCAATCATTTAATGAGTACCGAATTCAAAGAGCGGAATCAAGAAAAGCTTTTTCTGCAAAGCAACAACATAAATTTGTCAAGGCTATTGAAAAAATTGCTAAAACGAATCCACTTAAAAGCGAGAATAATTTAAAACCTTTAAATACTTTAATTGGTTTTGGGAAAACTGTGTCTAATGAATTTACCAAAGCATATCTTTTAGACACTAAATTTGTTAGAAATCATGAAGAAGGAACTATTTATATACATGATTTAGATTATTTTGGATTAGGTATCTTCCATGCCCTTCACTTAAAATTTAATTTAGATTCCATTTTACCAAGTGATTTACCTTTTAAACTATTAAATATTTTATTTGATTCTATTGAAGAAGTAAGTGGGTTTATCAGTATAGATTCTCTAGATTATTTACTAAGTGATTGGGTTATTAAAACATATAAAGAAACATATAAAGAAACCCTTAATAATTATTTGACTATTTCAGGATATTTAAATTATTTAAATATTAAAAAAATTGAAGAACTAATTGATAAAGAAAATAATTTTATTAATGATCTGTCATTATTTAATGCCTTTATCCTAAATGAACAAGTAAAAAAGATATTTGAAAAAGTAGCAATAGACACTAATTTAAAATTAGAAAAAAATATAAGCAGTACTTTAAAAAACATTTTAATTAGTTTAAATAATAATGGTAAAGAAAATAAAAAATATAATATTAGTTTAGGCACGAACGAAACAGAAATAGGAATTTTTATTAATCAATTATTTTTAAAAGAATTAGACAAATTACCTTATTTAGAAAATGTTGCTTTAATCTTTAAAATCAAAGATAAGTCCCTGCCTAATATAATAGATAGAGTAACTAATTTAATAATTAAGCAAAAAAATATTGCTATATCTTTTATTAAAACAAGTTATAATAATGATTTAAGTAATGAAATAGAATATTTTAGTAATGGAGAAAGAATTTTTGAAAATATTTATTCAGAAAATAAAGAATCAACAGGAAGAATTATTATAGCAACGACTTCAGTTAATTTATCACGGTTGGCATTTAAATATAGTTATAATAAATTAGCAGATTTTTATAAAGAATTAGATGAAATATTAGAGTTAGTTAAGAATGAATTATTATTTACTTTTGAAACAATGGGGGATAAAAATAAAGATAATTATAAAGCTTTGTTTAATGATAATATTTTAGATGATGAAAAATTAGAAAATAATCAAAAAATTCGGAAAGTTATTAAAAATGGAACTTTGAATATAGGCTTAGTTGGCTTAAAAGAAGCTGTTATTAATATGAGTAGTGATATTGACAAACAAAAAGAATTAATGCTTAAAATACTTAAACATATTAATGAATTATGTCAACAATTTAGTCGCGATAATAAAGTTAATTTTTGTTTAAGAGAAACAAATGAAGAAAAGCCTTTACAAGAATTGATGGCATTAGATAAAACTATTTATGGCTTTAAAGAACATATTACAACTAAAGATAAGTACGAAATAGTTAATTGTATAAATTTAGATGATGATTTAAACTTAAAGTTAAAGTTTATTGGAAAGTATCAAAAGTTATTATCGGGGGGTAGTTTATTTGAAATTATTATTCCTAAAAATATTACTGCAAAAAGATTAACCGCCGTTTTACAAATGATGTGGGATTGTGATATTGGCTTTGTAAAGTTCGTGGGAGTAGGTGAAAAAAATGAAAATTAGTGGAATGGAAAAATTAACTTTATTAGATTATCCTGAAAAAACAGCATGTATTATTTTTACACAAGGATGCGATTTTAGATGCCCATTTTGTCAAAATTCTGATTTATTAAATAATAATAATGCAGGAGGTATTATAAGTGAAGAAGAAGTATTTCTATATTTAAAAAAACGACAAAATGTGTTAGATGGAGTTTGCATTAGTGGTGGAGAACCATTGCTTCAAAAAGATATTTTAGATTTTATTAAAAAAATTAAAGCCTTAGGTTTTAAAGTTAAATTAGATACCAATGGCAACAGTCCCAGTAAATTAAAAGAATTATTAGATTTATCTTTAATCGATTACGTTGCCATGGACATAAAAAATGAGTTTTCTATTTATAACCAAACAGCGGGGCTTTTAAAAGTTAATATTAAAAATATAAAAGAAAGTATTAAACTGTTAAAAGAATCATCAATTGATTATGAATTTAGAACGACAATTGTAAAAGAATTACATACGATAAAGTCAATAAAAAGTATTTGTCAATATATTGGACCTGAGGTTAAATATTATTTACAAAACTATAAAGACAGTGAAAATGTTTTAAAAAAAGGATTACATGAATTTAGTCAAGATGAATTATTACAAATAAAAAAAGAATTAGTTATTGATTATCCTAATGTTATAATTAGGGGATTATAAATAAAATAGACATATAAAGAAGGAGAATAGAGATGTACAAAGTAAGAAAAAGAGATGGAAAGATTGTATCATTTGATTTACCCAAAATATCGGAGGCGATAACAAAAGCTTTTGAAGCGGAAGATAAAATATTTGATGAAAATGTGATTGATTTTTTAGCTTTAAAAGTAACGGCAGAATTTGAGGGTAAAATAGTTGATAATATTATAAATGTGGAAGATATTCAAGATGCTGTAGAAAGTGTTTTAATTAAAGCAGGATATGCTGAAGTAGCGAAAGCTTATATTTTATATCGCCGATTACATGATAAAATGCGTAATATGAAGTCGACAATTTTAGATTATAAAGATGTTGTAAATAGTTATGTAAATGTAACAGATTGGCGCGTTAAAGAAAATTCAACAGTTACATATTCTGTTGGAGGACTTATTTTAAGCAATTCAGGAGCAATTACCGCTAATTATTGGTTAAGTGAAATATATGATGATGAAATAAGCGAAGCTCATCGTAATTGTGATCTTCATTTACATGATTTGTCAATGTTAACAGGTTATTGTGCTGGTTGGAGTTTAAAACAATTAATTCAAGAAGGACTAGGAGGAGTTCCTGGTAAAATAACATCGTCTCCGGCAAAACACTTATCAACATTATGCAATCAAATGGTTAACTTTTTAGGAATTATGCAAAACGAGTGGGCTGGAGCGCAAGCATTTTCATCATTTGATACGTATTTAGCTCCTTATATAAAAAAAGATAAGATGACATTAAAAGAAGTTAAGCAATGTATTCAATCATTTGTGTACGGAGTAAATACACCAAGTAGATGGGGAACACAAGCACCTTTTACTAATATCACACTTGATTGGGTTGTTCCTAATGATTTAGCTGAATTAAATGCTTTAGTTGGTAAAGAAGAAATGGATTTTAAATACAAAGATTGCCAAAAAGAAATGGATATGATTAATAAAGCTTTTATTGAAATAATGATTGAAGGAGACGCTAACGGTAGAGGATTCCAATATCCAATACCTACGTATTCTATTACTAAAGACTTTGATTGGTCAGAAACAGAAAACAATAAAATGTTATTTGAAATGACAGCTAAATATGGTACTCCTTATTTTTCTAATTATGTTAATAGTGATATGGAACCGTCTGATGTTCGCAGTATGTGTTGTCGTTTGCGCCTTGATTTAAGAGAACTTCGTAAAAAGTCAGGAGGATTCTTTGGTAGTGGGGAAAGTACAGGTTCTGTTGGAGTTGTAACTATCAATATGCCAAGAATTGGTTATTTAGCTAAAGATGAAAAAGACTTTTATAAAAAGTTAGAGCATCAAATGAATATTGCTGCACGTAGTTTAAAGATTAAAAGAAATGTTATTTCTAAATTATTAGATGAAGGATTATATCCTTATACAAAAAGGTATTTAGGTTCATTTAGTAATCATTTTTCTACGATTGGCATCATTGGAATGAATGAAGCTTGCTTAAATGCTAAGTGGTTAAAAGAAGACTTAACTCATGAAGAAGCACAAAAGTTTACAGCTGAAGTATTAAATTATATGCGCGAAAAATTAGCTGATTATCAAGAAGAATATGGTGATTTGTATAACTTAGAAGCAACCCCAGCTGAAAGTACAACTTATCGCTTAGCAAAAAATGACAAAAATAAATACCCAGATATGATAACTGCTTCTGAATGTGATGAGACACCTTATTATACAAACAGTTCTCATTTACCAGTTGGATACACTAGTGATATATTTGAAGCTTTAGATATTCAAGATAAATTACAAACTTTATATACATCAGGAACTGTATTTCATGCATATTTAGGAGAACGATTAACTGATTGGAAAGCGGCAGCTAATTTAGTTAAAAAAATCGCTGCTAATTATAAATTGCCTTATTATACCCTTTCTCCTATTTATTCAATATGTAAAAATCATGGATATTTAGTTGGCGAAGTAAAGAAATGCCCAGTATGTGGTGAAGAAACAGAAGTGTATAGTCGTATTACTGGATATTATCGCCCTGTTAAAAATTGGAATGATGGAAAGGCTCAGGAATATAAAAAACGTAAATTATACGAAATAAAAGATTGTGATAAAAAAGAAAACAAAACAGAAGAAGCGTTACAAAATAATGTTATGTTATTTGGTACGAAAACATGCCCAAATTGTAAAATGGCAAAGATGTTATTAGAAAAAGCTAAAGTTGAATATAAATTTATTGATGCGGAAGAAAATGTTGATTTAACAAAGAAATATAATGTTAAACAAGCTCCAACGTTAGTGGTTTTAAAAGGTAAAGAATGTGAAAATATAGCTAATTTATCGAATATAAAGAAGTATATTGAAACATTTCAAATTTAGTTTATGTACGATTGTATAATTATAGGTAGTGGAGTTGCTGGAATGAGTGCAGCCATATATCTAAAAAGAGCAAGTAAAAAGGTTTTAATTATTGAAAAAGAAACGATAGGGGGACAAATTTCTTCTTCCCCTTTAGTTGAAAATTATCCGGGATTTATTTCTATAAGTGGGAGTGAATTAGCCAATAATATGTTTGAACAAGTACTTAATTTGGGGGTTGAAGTTTTATTAGAAGAAGTTATTAAAATAGAAGATGGTCAAATTAAGAAAGTTATAACAAAGGATAATATTTATGAAACTAAAACTATTATTGTAGCTACAGGCGCAAAACATCGATTATTAGGTTTACCTAATGAAATAAATTTAATAGGAAAAGGGATTCATTTTTGTGTATCGTGTGATGGTGCTTTTTATAAAGAAAAAACAGTAGCGGTTATTGGCGGAGGAAATAGTGCTTTGATAAATGCTTTAGCTTTAGCTGATATTGCAAAACATGTGTACATAATTCAAAATCTTAAAGTTTTAAGCGGCGAAGTTAAATTACAAGAAGAATTAAAAACTAAAAATAATATAGAAATAATATATAATTCTAAAGTTATAGAATTAATAGGTGAAGATGAATTAAAGGAAATAGTTATTGACAATACAAGTGAAAAAAGGAATTTAAAAATAGACGGAATGTTTATTTCAATTGGTTTAATTCCCCAAACTAAGGAATTTGCAAACGATTTATTATTAACAAAAGACAATTATATAAAATCTGATGATTGCAAGACAAATATTTTAGGGGTATATGTTGCAGGCGATGTTAGA
>JAVWBB010000057.1:0-6213 GCA_036649735.1 Bacilli bacterium | reverse complement strand
ATATTATTAAAAAAGAAGGAAAAACTGCAATTATGGTGACTCATGATTTAGCCGAAGCAATTAGTATGAGTTCTAGAATTATTATTTTATCAAAACGACCTGCCACAGTCAAAAATATTTATGATATTAAATTAACTAATCAATCAACGCCAATTAATAATCGTAAAGCAAAAGAATTCGCTTTTTATTATGAAAATATTTGGAAGGATTTAGATATTCATGTTTAGTGAAGAACATAAAAACTATTTAACTAAATTAAAAAGAGGAAAAGCAATCGTTATTACTAGTAGGCTGTTAATTGCTATTAGTTTTATAATCATTTGGGAATTATTATCTAGATTTAACATTATAAATACTTTCTTAACATCTAGTCCCTATGAAATATTTAAAACTATAGTTAATTTAATTAAAGTTAACGGGTTATTTAATCATATTTTAATAACTACATACGAAATATTTATTAGTTTTACTTTATCACTTATAATTGGTTTTATAATTGCAAGTGTTTTATGGTCAAACAAATTAATAGCTGACATAATTGACCCTTATTTAACTATTTTAAATTCCTTACCCAAAGTAGCTCTTGGCCCTTTAATTATTATTTGGATTGGGGCGAATAGAGGTTCCATTATCTTTATGGCTCTTTTAATATCAACGATTATAACTATAATTAGTTTATATAATTCTTTTATAAATACTGATAGCAACTTAATAACTTTAGTTAAAAGTTTTAAAGCAAATAAACTAAAAATATATTTAAATGTTATTATCCCTAGTAATATTAATAATATTATCAGTATTTTAAAAGTTAATATTAGCATGTGTTTAATTGGAGTAATCATGGGTGAATTATTGGTGTCTAAAGAAGGGCTTGGTTATTTAATAATGTACGGTTCTCAAGTATTTAATTTAAATTTAGTTATGGCAAGTATTTTCTTATTAGCCATATTATCGTATATTATGTATGAGATAGTTTCTTTAATCGAAAAGAAACTGACTATCAAAAATTAAAAGTAGTATAAAAATGAATTAATAAGCATTTTATTACTATTTTTTTTGCTTTTTTAAAAAAAATAACAAGAAAGTGATGAATCGGTCTTGTTTATTTTTGTATTTTGCTCTATAATCAAAACAATGAAAGGAAACAATTAAAAATGCTTATACTATAAAGAAATATTTAACAATTTTTAAACTATGTAATTTTATCAAAGTTAAAATTATTCTTTATATATTAGCAAGACAGATAATGGTAAATTTTACCAATTAAATAAATTATTATCTTTAACTATGTTTTATATTATTTATAAAGGATTATAAAAATATAAGGAGAATGAAAAAAAGTATGAACAAGAAATAATTTTTTAATATATAAATTACCATTAATGTGATTATTATATTAATTATAAAAAAGGAGATAAACTATGAAAAACGAAATAATTATGTTTGAAAATAACGATATAAGATTAGAAGTTAATCTAAAAGATGAAACTGTTTGGCTTACTCAAAAACAAATGGCTGAATTATTTGATAAAAATATAATGACTATCAATGAACATATTAAAAATATTTATGATGAAGAAGAACTTATAGAATTTCTAACTACAAGGAATTCCCTTATAGTTCAAAAAGAAGGTTCAAGAAACGTTAAGCGTTCAATTAACCTATATAACTTAGATGTAATAATATCAGTAGGATATAGAGTAAAATCAAAAGAAGGAACTCAATTTAGAATTTGGGCAAATAAAGTTTTAAAAGATTACATGCTAAAAGGATACGCAATTAATCAAACAAGATTAGATTATTTAGAAAAAACGGTAAAATTAATTGACATTGCTAGTCGTATAAATAATGAAGCCAAAGAAATTTTAAATGTAATTAATGAATACTCAAAAGCCCTTAATCTATTAGATGATTATGATCATAAAGCATTTAATAAAATAAAAGGCAGGGATATCAACAAACAAATAACATATAAATCTTGTTTAGAAATAATTGAAAAACTAAAGTTTAATAATGATAGTGATTTATTTGCATTAGAAAGAAATAATGGCTTAGAAAGGCATTATTAATAATATTTACCTTTCATATGATAATAAAGATGTATACCCAACTATAGAAGAAAAAAGTGCCAATTTCTTATATTTAATTGTTAAAAATCATTCTTTTATCGATGGTAACAAAAGAATTGCTGCAACTTTATTTATATATTTTTTACAATTTTACGATATTTTGTATATAAACAATCAACAAATTATTGACAATAATACTTTGGTTGCTCTTACTTTATTAATCGCTGAATCAAATTCTAGTGAAAAAAGCATTATTATTGATTTAATTATTAATTTACTTTATTCTTCAACTACTAATAATAAAAATGTTTAACTAAATAAATTAATGAAGAAAACAAGTTTATTAGTATATTTATTTTATTACAATAAAAGACATAATATATAGCAAAGAATTTAATAAAAACTTTTGCTTACTATATTACGTCTTTTAATTCTTCATTTGATTTAACATTAACGCTTAAATCAGATATTTTATTGTTAATATAATAATAATATCCTACTGCTCCAATCATTGTTGCGTTATCCGTACAATATTTAAGAGTGGGAACAGTTAAATTAATATCATTCTCACGTGCTTTTACTTGTAATTTTTCCCTTAATGCACTATTTGCTGATACTCCTCCTGCTACAACTAAATTTTTAATATTGTATTCTTTTATGGCGTGAAAAGTTTTTTTAGAAATTGTATCCACAACTACTTCTTGAAAAGATGCTGCTAAATCTTCTTTATTAACAATTTCATCTTTTTGTGTTAAATTATGTGTTAAGTTAATAACCGCACTTTTTAAACCACTAAAACTAAAATTATAACTAGAATCATTTAAAGGAGTTGGTAAATTATAACTATGCCTTCCTGTTTTTGCTAGTTTATCAATAACTGGTCCCCCTGGATATTCAATTCCAATAACTCTAGCAACTTTGTCATAACATTCACCTACTGCATCATCAAGTGTCCCTCCCAATTTAGTGAATTTTAAGTGATTTTTCATAAGTATTAAATCTGTATGCCCTCCACTTACTACTAAAGCAATTAACGGGAATTTTAAAGGACTAACTAAATTATTCGCATAAATGTGACCAGCTATATGATGAACTGGAACAAGGGGAATATTATGAATAAATGATAAAGTTTTCGCGGCTTCCAAACCAATTAGTAAACTTCCTGATAAACCAGGTCCATAAGTTACCGCAATTGCAGAAATATCTTTTATTGTCATATTAGCTTTTTTAAACGTTTCTTCAATTACCATCGTAATATTTACAATATGATTTCGACTGGCAATTTCCGGCACTACACCACCATATTTTTTATGAATATCTATTTGGGTTGATATAATTGTTGCTATTTCTGTTGTTCCGTTTTTAACAATTGCACAACTTGTTTCATCACAACTTGTTTCAATTCCCAATATATATATATCTTTCATTTAATCACTTTCTTTCCATTACAATTGCATCTATTTTATTATAATACTTTTCTCTAATGCCAATCTTTTCAAACCCATATTTTTCATATAATTTAATAGCAAAAATATTATCTTCTCTTACTTCTAATAAAATATTTATAAAATCCTTTTCCTTATTAATTAATGTTTCTAATAAGTTAGAAGCTATTTTTTTATTTTGATACGCTTCTAAAACATTAATATTAATTATCTCTATCTTACCATACATAAAATTATAATTAATAAATCCCACTATCATATTATCTAATTCGTAATATAAATACTTAGTAAAAGGATTATTTTCAAAATCATTTTCAATATTAAATTTATCAAATATTATAGGAAAAGTATTTGATAATTCTAATATTTTATTTTTATTATTTCTATTTAATTCTTTAATCATTATTCTCTTCTTTAATTAAATTTTCTTCAGCTTCTGTTAACTTTAAGTAATTAGGAAGTAAAATATTAGGATCTACACTGTGTCTTGTTTTAAAAGTGTCTACAATTTTTAAAATATCAGGATTATATTTAAAAATCATATCATTTATATCAAACTCATCATTAGACACAAATACATAATCTTTATCCATTTCCTTTAATTTATCTAATAAAATTTCTAATTCAATATACTTTGGTTTCAAAATTTCTTTATTTAATTCATCATAAACACCCGCAAAGACATATCCACGCCTAGCGTCAATTATTGGAACCTTGTATGAATCAATATTACAAGAAACACTCATAGCCTCAATTGATGATACTGGTATTAATTCTTTTTTTAAAGAACTCGCCCAAACTTTAGCAATTGTAAGCCCGATTCTAATTCCAGTAAAACTTCCTGGTCCATTGACTATCATTATTTTATCAATATTAATAGGGTCTATTTTATTATTCAAAAACATGTCTTTAATTTTTGTTAAAGCAAAAACAGATAATTCCTTATCTAATTTAATTTTTTCTTCACATAATAATTCATTTTCTAAAACAATCCCTGTATATAAATGATTAGAAGTTGTATCTAAATATAAAATCATATTACCGCCTCACACAAATCAATATATTTAATTCCCATTGGTTTGATTATAATAGCTCTTTTACCTTCATCAATTACTTTTATTTCAATATTTAATCTTTCATTAGGTAAATACTTTTCAATCATATCAGCCCATTCAATTATGACTACGCCATTTTTATGATAATATTCATCAATACCTAATTCATCAATATTACCCTCTAAGCGATACATATCCATATGATATAAAGGCATTTCACAATTATTATATTCTTTTATAATATTAAAAGTAGGTGAAGTAATTACGTCATCTATTCCTAAAGCCGAAGCAAATCCCTTTGTAAATACTGTTTTGCCACTACCTAAATCTCCAGTTAAACATATAATCATATTAGTAAACTTCTCAGATTCAAAGTTTTGTCCTAATTCAAAAGTTTCTTGTTCATCATTTGTTATTATTTTGTATTCCATTTCTTATCACCTTATTAATTATACCA
Source organism: Bacilli bacterium (assembly GCA_036649735.1). Classification (GTDB taxonomy): domain Bacteria; phylum Bacillota_I; class Bacilli_A; order RF39; family UBA660; genus JAVWBB01. Next base: position 1,187 of record JAVWBB010000057.1, on the reverse strand, counting down.
TGTTAAAAATAAATAGTAAATTTTAACTGACAAAAATTTATAGTAAATTAAATTTACTTTCAAAAAAAAAACTTCATATACCTATGAAATCAATATTAAAACAAAAAAAAATTATTGGCAACGACCGATTTTTGCTTTCGCTATCTTAGGCGTTAAAGAGCTTAACTACTGTGTTCGGTATGGGAACAGGTGTACCCTCTTTGCAATAATCACCAATAAAATTATTATAGAGAAATAATTCTCTGAAAACTAAGATAATGTGTACTCAAACAAATTAACAAAAAATGATTAAATCCTCGACTTATTAGTACTGGTCAACTCAACATATCGCTATGCTTCCATCTCCAGCCTATCAACCTAGTAGTCTACTAGGAGTCTTACTTTATAAAAAATGGGAAAACTCATCTCAAAGCTGATTTCCCGCTTAGATGCTTTCAGCGGTTATTCATTCCATACATAGCTACTCTGCGCTGCAGCTGGCGCCACAACAGATACACCAGAGGTATGTCCATCCCGGTCCTCTCGTACTAAGGATAGCTCTCTTCAATTTTCCTACGCCCATGATGGATAGGGACCGAACTGTCTCACGACGTTCTGAACCCAGCTCGCGTGCCGTTTTAATGGGCGAACAGCCCAACCCTTGGAAGCGACTACACCTCCAGGATACGACGAGCCGACATCGAGGTGCCAAACACCACCGTCTATGTGAACTATTGGGTGGTATCAGCCTGTTATCCCCGGGGTAACTTTTATCCGTTAAGCGACGACCATTCCATTCTGAATCGCCTGATCACTAAGCCCTACTTTCGTACCTGCTTGACTTGTAAGTCTCGCAGTCAAGCTCCCTTATACCTTTACGCTCTTCGCATGATTTCCAACCATGCTGAGGGAACCATTGGGCGCCTCCGTTACATTTTAGGAGGCGACCGCCCCAGTCAAACTGCCCACCAGACACTGTCCCTGAACCGGATTACGGTTCTAGGTTAGAAATTCAATATATTAAGGGTGGTATTCCAAGGTTGACTCCACTAGAACTAGCGTCCTAATCTCAACGTCTACCACCTATCCTCTACATAACACACCGAATTTCAATATCAAGCTACAGTAAAGCTCCATGGGGTCTTTCCGTCCTGTCGCGGGTAACCTGCATTTTCACAGGTATTAAGATTTCACCGAGTCTATGGTTG
>JAVWBB010000056.1:0-6804 GCA_036649735.1 Bacilli bacterium | reverse complement strand
TATGAAACAAATTATAAAAAAGAGACTGACCAAGTCAATCTCTAAAACAAAAAACTTTATATAAAGTTTTTTTAATTTTCATCTTTATTTTCAAAAGATAATAAATTTTTAATATCTTTTTCTGATAAAAATGATAAGTTGTTTTTATTTCTATTATCGCCTTCAATTAATTTATCACTAAGTATTCTCTTTTTTTTCTGAAGTTCTAATATTTTTTCCTCAATCGTGCCTTTACAAATTAATTTAATAACTTCGACAACTTTTTTTTGTCCAATTCTATGAGTTCGATCAGTCGCTTGGTTTTCACTTTGCGGATTCCACCACATATCTAAATGAATTACAACATCCGCGCTTGTTAAGTTAAGCCCGGTACCACCAGATTTTAACATAATTAAGAAAACATTGGTATCATCTTCATTAAACTTATCAACGAGATTCATTCTGTTTTTACTACTAACTGATCCATCAATTGTATAAGTAGAGATATTAATATCATTTAATTTTTTTCTAACTATTTCTAAGGCTGTTTTAAAACTTGTAAATATTAATATTTTATGATCATTTTTAACAGACTCTTCGACAACTTGTAATAAAACATTTAATTTATTACTTTCACCTTTATAGTTTTCAAAAACTATACTAGGATCAATGCATATCTGCCTTAATTTAGTTAATAATTGTAAAATCATAAATCTTGCTTTACTAAATCCTTCGGTATTTAATATCTCATCCATTTTTTCTTTAACATTTTTAAGTTCTGCTACGTAAACTTTTTTTTGTTCATCATCAAGTTCTAAGAAAATATTATTTTCTAACTTTTCAGGTAATTCAGTTAAAACATCAGTTTTCTTTCTTCTTAAAATAAAAGGGGAAATTAATTTATTTAAACCTTCTAGTAATATATTAGTTTCATCATTAAATTCATTAAATTTATATTTACTATTAAACTTTGTTATATTAGATAAAAATCCAGGCATAATAAAATCAAATATACTCCATAATTCTAAAGCAGAGTTTTCAATTGGTGTTCCCGTTAAAGCAATTTTAGTATTGGCAACGACTTTTTTAACAATTTTAGTTGTCAATGCATTATCATTTTTAATATTTTGAGCTTCGTCAATAATAAAAACTTTAAAATTCATTTTTAAATATTTTTCTTTATCTTCCCTTAACAAGCCATAAGTTGTTATTAAAATATTTTTATCTTTGATATCTTCAAATTTTTCATTTCGTTCATTTTTGTTACCTACTAATAATTTATAAGTTAAGTGAGGAGTAAATTTTTTAATTTCATTTTCCCAGTTGTAAACAAGTGAAGTGGGAACAACTATTAATATTTTAGCCTCTTTATCTTCTTTTAATAAACGGTCAATAAAATATAATGTTTGAACCGATTTACCTAAGCCCATTTCATCAGCTAAAATACCACCAAAATCACATTTATGAATATTATAAAGCCATCGTATTCCTTCTTCTTGATAACCCCTTAATATGTCTGATTCTTTTTTTGTAAAAGCCAATTTAAAATTTTTATTATTTTTAAAATTATTAATAAATTCATCAAACATATTATTTGTATTTATAATACTATATTTACTGTTTTTTAAACTATCTAAATATAATGCACGATACTTTGGTAAAACTCCTTCATCAAATAAATCATCACTATTTAAATCTAAATCATTCATTAATGACTTTAGCTCAATTAAATCACTACTATCATTTAAATTAATAATATTACCATTTTTTAGTTTGTAATATTTCTTTTTCTTTTCTAAGTTATCAAATATCTTATCTAATTCTTTATTAGAAATATTATTTAAATCAAAACTATAATTAAAGATATTATCTTTACCAATACTAAAATTACTACTTATTTTAGCTTTTTCTATCTTTTTAATATTATCTATTTTTTGACTAGTAAATGTTTCCCATTTATCGGTTATGGCCAATAAACCATATTCTAGGAATTCTCCTATTAACTCTATATCATCTAATATAATTTTTTCTTTTTTTATGTAAAATCCCCAATTAGTTAGTTCATCAATTACTTCTTGCTCTAAAATAATATCTCTTAATATATTTGTATTTGTATTATCAAAATAGTTAATAGCAATATCTTTATATAATAGTTCAACTCTACATAGTATTTGGTCTTTATCTAAATCAAAATATAATTTAACTTTAGCCTTTTCAATAATAATATCATTTTCTATTTTTTTATCTAAAATAATATTATCTTTTATAATTGGTAAAATACTTTTAGAAAAGTAGGGTAATTTATCTTCTTCAAAGACCATTTTATCCATATTATTATTTAAAATTGCACATAGTAATTGACTTTCTTTAGCATCTAGTTTGCAAGCTTTTTGTTGATATATAATATATTCACATCTAGAACTTAAAATATATAATTCTTTTTTGTTAATATTAAAATCTAAAGTAAAAGTCTTATCTTGCTTTGTTAAAGTGTTTTGAAAAGGAAAACATTTTTCAATTTTATATATATCAAAATAAGGATTAAAATAAAAAGGCTTATTCATTAATAAAGAAAGGAATTTTAATAATTTTTTATCTTTTAATATAATCGGTTGGTTGTGAGGAATATAAGTATTATGATGATAATCAATTAACCATTCAATGATTTCTTCATCTTCTTTACTAAAATAAGATGCCATTGGGTCATAAGTAAAAGCTTTACCAAAGTTAAGAGTTTGACTTTTATCTTCATAAATTCTTAAAAAATCATGTAATTTAGGTTTTAAAATATATTTTTTTTCTTTACCTATTTTAAAAACCACTTCCATTGTTTTATTATTATATCTATTAGTAATTAAATTTAATTCTATTTCTAGACTAATTAGTTCTTTAGGCTTGTTTGATTGATTAAAAACATTCCAAAATTCATTTAATAAAGTATTAGATTTATCAACTAAAGAGTTAGTTTTAAGTACCTTAAATATTTCATCTTCATAGTTAACAAGACATGCTCCAATATGTTTACAAGAATGATATCCACGATATTGTAAACAATTACAGTGTGTATTTATAATATTACCATTAGACATCGTAACAACAACTTGATATTCATCAGTTGTATCTTCTGATTTTACACCAAATTTAAAAGTTTTAATGTTGCCACTTTCATATTCACAATTAAAGGAAATATAATCACAACAATAATTTATACCTTTAATATAATCAAGTTGATTAATATTTTTTAATGTTTTTTCTTTGTTTTCACCATTCATGTACTTCCTCCAATATAAAAATCTTTATGTATTGTACCATGTAATTGGCAAAAAATAAAGGCGTTGTGACTTTTCCCCATAGTTTTTTTACATCGACAACTATAAAGAACTTGAATAATATATAGTAGGTAATATAAAAATCATTAGAGAAGGAGAAATTATGTTTAAAATAAAAAAACCATTAGTAATGATTTCTTTAAATTTAAATAAAAAAATAGTAAGAATTAATGATATAGTTAAATTGAATATAATTATAACTAATAATACTAAATTACTAGTTAACAATTTAAATGTTTTACCTATTTTACCAATTGGATTATCTTTTTTAAGTAATATTATTAAAATTAATAAAACTACGACTATTATTACAAGTCTTATTAATTTAAATATTTTTCCTAAAGACTTTATTAATATAGAAATAAAAGTAAAGGTAACAAGTGATTTAATTCCTATATTAGTTAATATAATAAATGCTGATTATAATTTAGGATTAAGTAAGAAAAAGTACTTAATTACAAGTAATTTAGGATATATTATTGTTAATAAAAGTAATTAGTTTATATATCAAAAACTAATAAAAAAAGAGGTAATCTCTTTTTAATTGGAAATATTTTCTAAGGTAGTATTTAATTTGTTATATTCAGATTTTATTTTAGTCTCTAAAGCAGGCTCTAGTTGATACCAATTATTTGCCATCATTAAATCAAATAAATCACGATGTACTGTAATGGCATTATTAGAATTCATAATAATTTTATTTTCATATTTTTTTGTAGAAGCTTCAGTAATGGCGACACTATAATCTTTAATAATACCTTTTTCTAAAGACAATATTAATGTCGCAATATCTTTATCATTCATTATTTAATCACCTTTAAAAAGTCATTACATGAATTTAAATGCATTGTTTTTATATTGTTAACGGTGCGTATTAATTCTTCATCTGAAATACATTCTAAATATTCATTACAAACATTATAAATATTTAAATTCCAATTAAACATATCACAAATATAACTTAAATCTTTAGTACTTAATTCATTTTTCATAAAACTCTCCCTTCTTTAGTAGTATGTATAAAATTTATCTAAATATGTAATGATAAATGTATATATTTTTGATATAATAAAATTATAAATAAAGGTAGGAAAGAATATGGAAGAAATAAAAGAAAATTTTGGTAATAAAGATAATTTGGTTTTAAAAAATGATGGTTTATGGCATGATGAAGTAAAAAAGGTAAGCTATGTTGTTTCTAATGGTGATTTAATTCCACTAATTAGTCCTTTAGATGGTAAAAATTTATTAATGATGCCAAATAATTTATTTGTGGATATTGCTGGTATAAACTACCGACTTTCTAAAAATAATCAATTTATACCAATTAGAGACCCTTTTAATGGCTCAATATTACAAGAAGATAAGGATGGGAATTATATAAATTCTTTAGGAAAAAAACTTTTCTTTGATCTAGAAAAGGAAGCTTATATTCCGTTATATATACCTGATCATACTTTAGAAGATGCACATATAGAAGAGAAACTTTTAGTTGGAGATGTTAGTAAAAGAAGTTTTGAAATAGATGATAAAGGGAATATTTTAACTAAAGAAATTCTTACTTCTTCTAATAGTTTAAAAGATTATTTGGATTTAGTTGTAAATAAATTTAATGAAAATGAGGAGGAAACAGTAAGTTCTGAATTTACTGTAGTTTCTCCTACTTTATGTCATCATTGCTTAAAAAGAGGTGTGGATGATAAAGTAGAAATACTTAGTGAAAAGACATTTTTTTATAATGAAGACTTTAAGAAAGATTTATTAGAGCCTGCTATTGCTAATTTTGTAGAAAAATCTTTAGATTGTGAAATAAATATTATTCAAAATAATAATAATATTAATTTTATAATTATTGGGTTAAAGAGCATTTTAATAATTAATAATATTGATTTAGTATACGCAAATACTATTAATGATAAAATTAGAAATATAAAACAAGTTGTTGAAAGCAATAAAGCTGTTGAAAGTGCTGTTTTAGAACATAATGTTAATAATAGGGGTTTTGCAAATAACTCATTAATAATATTTTTATCAGGTTTTATATTAGTAGGTATTTTGTTAATTAGTTTTATGGTGTTTAGTTAAGTAATTAAAAAATATTATGTATTAAAAAACGTTTAAATTTTATTTAAACGTTTTTTGAAATTTAATGAAAATTATTTTCCCCCGTACTTATGGGCTTTTTCTTGTGTTTATATAAACTTTTAAAATTAATTTTAAATGTCACGGGGAAAACTTTTGATAAACCGTTTATAATATATGTAGGAGGTGATATTGATATGGAAGAATTAGAAAAATTATTGAAAATGTTATAGTTCCTTAATTCATAAATTTATCCTGTAAATTTTGCAATGCCTCTTGAAATAAGAACGTACGTTTGACATAATGTATTTTATAAAAGGAGGTTGTTATCTATGGAAAATAGTATCATAAAAACAGAATTAAAAGTAAAGGATAATATTGTAAGCGTTATGAGAGTTGATAATATTGATTATATATCTTTAACTGATTTAGCAAAATATAAAAATTCTAATAATCCAGGTGATGTTGTAATTAAATGGATGAGTAATAAGAGTTCTTTTGATTTTTATTGTTTATGGGAAGAATTATTCAATGAAAAATTTAAACTAGCGGAATCTCGCGAGTTTAAAAAAGATTCATCAACTCAATCATTTACTATGAGCCCTTCAAGATGGATAAATATGACTAATTCTAAGGGATTTATAAGTAAAAGAGGAAAATATGATGGTGGCACTTTTGCCCATCCAGATATTGCTTTGGAGTTTTCTTCTTGGATTGACCCTGCTTTCAAACTATATTTAATTCAGGAATTTGAAAGGCTTAAATATAATGAATCCTATAAAAATAAAGTTGAATGGTCTGTTAGAAGAAGTCTATCCAAAACAAACTATAAAATTCATACAGATAGCATAAAGGAAAATATAGTTCCACTACTTACTGAAAAGCAAAAGCATTATATATATGCTGATGAAGCTGATGTTATCAATGTATCTTTATTTGGTATGACAGCAAAAGAGTGGAGAGACAAAAATCCTAATTTAAATGGAAATATTAGAGATTATACAGATATCATACATTTAGTAGTTCTTAGCAATTTAGAAGTGCTAAATGCTAGTATGATAGATAGTAGAATAGTACAATCAAAGAGATTAGAAAATTTAAATCAAACAGCAAAGAAACAATTAGAAATTCTTTCAAATGATAAAAATATTATTGGAATTAATAAGTTAGATAATGCTACAAATAAATCATTAGAATAATTTATATATAATAAAAAATTCCCATATGGGAGTACAAATTTGATGGAGTGGTTAAGCTACAAGTTACGAACTAGGTTCTCTTTCTAAAAATATTATGTATTAAAAAACGTTTAAATCAAGTTTAAGCGTTTTTTTTAAGTTTAATGAAAATTATTTTTCTCCGTAATTACAGGGCTTTTTCTTGTATTTATATAAACTTTTAAAATTAATTTCAA
>JAVWBB010000055.1:0-6910 GCA_036649735.1 Bacilli bacterium | reverse complement strand
GGACCTACTGGGCCAACTGGACCTACCGGACCAACTGGAACAGGCTTAGAAGAAAACTTATTTGGTTATATAATTAAAGAAACACCACAAATTGTTTTACCAGCTACAATAGTTAAATATGATAATGTCTATGCAACCGGTTCTAGTTTTAGTGTAGGAGCTGATGGCTATATTCAATTTTTAACAGCCGGGAAATATTTAGTTAATTATCATATTAGTTCATCTACAGCAACTGCAACGACAACATTAATGTCAAGAAGTGGAGCACTATGGAATGGTAGTAAATCAACTTCAAGTGCAACAAGTACACCAAATCCATATGTAACTAACAATGGTAGTATAATAATACAAGCTACCTTACCACTTGGTGATAAAGATACGATAGGTATTTATAATGCCGGTACTAATAATTTATCATTAAGTACGGATATGGCAAGCATTAACATTATCAAAATATCAAAATAGTCGTCTAAAAGTGTCAATTTATGCAAATATTAAAAAATATTAAACTTTATTTTGACATAAAGCGACAATAATGATATGATTAATGTGTTAGAGAGATCTAACTGTTAAACCATTTTACTTTGCCTTTATTCATAAAAGGTGAGGGAAGAGTAATTCTTTATGAATTGCTTTTTTTGTTCATAAATTTTTATAATAAATATAATGAAAAGGTGATAAAAATGAAAGATAATTTATTAAATATTGTTAATATTTTAAAAACAACTAATAAAACTATATCGACAATGGAATCTTGTACAGGCGGTTATTTAGCAAATTGTATAACTAATATTGAAGGAGCGAGTAATGTTTATCAGTTTTCTGCTATTACATATTCAACAGACTATAAAATTAAAATGGGAGTTGATAAAAAGATAATAGAAAAATACTCAGTGTATTCTAAAGAAACAGCCGATGAAATGGCCTATAAAATAGCTTTATATACAAACTCCAACTATGGAGTAGGAATAACTGGTAAATTAAATAATGATGAAGAAAACAAAGGTTATTTCGTTTATTATACAATCTATAATCAAGATAATAATCAGTATTATTCTAAGTATTTAAAATTAGAGAATATTATGCGTGAAAGAAATAAAAAATTAATTGTTAATAAGATAGTCGAAGATTTATTAATTATATTATCTAAAAATAATAAGTAAAGATGTGTAATTTATTATTTTTATTTAATATATTTTAAGTGAATAATTAAATTTGTGATATAATTATATTAGTTGGAGGTGTTTATATGGCAATTACTAAAACTAAATTTATAAATTATATTAGATGCCCTAGATATGCAGCTTTAGATAAGATACATATGGAGAAGTTAGACGCTGATGTTTCATATAAAGATTACCAAGAAGAAGAAAAGACAGCTAAAGTAAGTGAAATATTAACAACTATGTACGATTCTCTTGATGAAGATTTAATTGATGTTAAGAATGAACAATTAGAGGCCATGATGCCTTATTATAAACAAGTAGAAACATTAAGCGCTAAAGAAGTGAAAAAAGTATTAAAAGGAAATGTTAAAGTTGCTGAAAATACACAAGATCAAGATTCTTTTGATTGCTTAATAAATGGAATTAGATATATTTGTTATGTCGATATTTTAAACGAAAGAAAAGATGGATTTGATATTGTCGAAGTAAAGGCTACAACATTAAAGAAGTTTTTAGAATTAGGAGCTTCAATTAATAAAGAAAAAATCTCTATTTTTGAACAAGGAATTGATAAAATATTTTATTTACGAGAAGAATGTAGTAAAGATTTTAGTCTTTTACCATTTGAAAAATATGTTGAAGCTAAAAGTAAATTATATGAAAGATTAGACGGTTGTGGACATTATGTTTATGACTTAGCAGTTCAAAGATATATTATTGAACACGATGAAACAGTTAAAAACAACGAAAATATTAAATATTATTTAGCGGTTTTAAATAGTAATTACGTTTATGATGGTATAAGTGATTATCTTCCTGATTCAGATGGTAATGAAGTTATTTCTTTAATAGATTTGACTAATGTGACTAAAGAAATGATGTGTAAAATAGATTTAGATTTTAAAAGAGTAGAATCATATATTTTTAATTGTGATTTAAGTGAATATCCAATTGGTCCTAACTGTGAAATGAAAAAGGCTGCTAAATGCAAATATTGCAAAACTTGCTTTAGTAAGTTTCCTGAACATAATTCAATATTTAATTATTTAGGCGGACATAATGGTTTTACAGATACTTTAGGTATTAAACATGATCGTTTTGATTTAGCTAATGATGGATACTTAAGTATATTAGATGTACCGGATGATTACTTAAATAGAAGAAGTAATCAAATACAAAAAGAAGTTGTTAAAACTAATCAAGTTTATCAAAATATAGAAAAAATTAAAAAAGGTATTGAATGTATCGAATATCCCATATATCATTTAGACTTTGAATCGTTTTCTTCACCGGTTCCTCGTTTTAGAGGTGAAAAAGCCTATAGTCAATCTGTTTTTCAGTTTTCTTTACACATAGAAAATATTCCTGGTGTGTGTGATAAAGAACTAGACCATTATGGATATTTAGCCGGAGATTTAAGTGATCAAAGAGAAGAATTAATTAAAAAGATGATTGAATATATTGACACTTCAAAAGGGACAATTTTAGTTTATAACGAATCTTTTGAGAAAACACGGTTAAAAGAATTAGCTATTATCTTCCCACAATATAAAACAGAACTATTAAAAATGCGTAGTATTGTCTTTGATTTATTGTATTTAGTGAAAGGTAATAAAAAATTATTTGAAGAATTAGGTTGTGAAGATGGTTTATTTAATTATTATCATCCTAATTTGTATGGCTCATTTTCAATTAAAAAAGTATTACCTGTTTTTTCTAATCTTAGTTATAAAGATTTGGAAGTTGGTAATGGCCTGGAAGCCCAAAGTACTTATGCTTCATTTCCTAGTTTGGAAAAAGAAATGTATAAATTTAAATATGATTCATTGGTATTTTATTGTCAACAAGATACTTGGGCAATGTATGAAGTTTTAGAGGGGTTAAGAAAATTAGTAAAGGAGAATAAGTAATGGAATTAATCGTTTTAGTAATAGGGTTTTTCATTATATCAATACTAGGAACTTATTTGCATTTTGCTTATGAATTTAGTAAACATAATAAGTTAGTAGCGGCTTTTAGTGCCGTTAATGAAAGTACATGGGAACATTTAAAAATAGCGGTTATGCCAAGTATTTTAATTGGTGTAGTTGAGTATTTCTTCTTATACAGTAACCAGAATTTTATATTTGGTTTAGTTTTATCCCTTATAACAATGGTTATAGTTATTTTAATATTATTTTACACTTATATGTTTATTTTTAAAAAGCATAATTTGATATATGATATTATTACTTTTTATATAGCTATTGCCTTAGGTGAATTAGTCTTTTACTTAATTTTAAAGGGACCATTAATAAGTACATATTTAAATGTAGTTTCCTTGTTTGGCTTATTATTTATTATTGTTATTTTTATTGTATTTACTTTTTCACCACCAAAAAACTTCTTGTTCATAGATCCGGTTAGTAAAGAAACTAGTTTAAAAGCTCATAAAAAGAGCCATAATATAAGTAAAGGTAAAAAATAGGAAAGGAGTATTTATGAAGACTATTTATATAGTGACAGGTGCGAATGGATTTTTAGGTAATGTCGTAGTTCGAAAATTAATTGAAGAGAAAAAAACAGTACGATGTTTAGTTTTAAAAGGCGATCGTTTAAAATCTTTAGAAGGACTTGATTGTGAAATATTTTATGGTGATACGACAAATAAAGAATCATTAAAAGAAATATTTGATGTAAAAGATAAATTAATAGTCATTCATTGTGCAGGGATTGTTTCGATAGTTTCTAAGTTTGATCAACGTGTATTTGATGTTAATGTAATGGGAACAAAAAATGTAGTCGATATGTGTATAGAAAAAAAAGTGGAAAAGTTGATTCACGTAAGTTCTGTACATGCTATACCAGAGGTTGTTAACAAAGGATTAATTAAAGAAGTAAATCATTTTGATAAAACTTTAGTAGAAGGTTTATATGCTAAAACAAAAGCGGAAGCATCAGCGTATGTGATGACTAAAATTAATGAAGGTTTGAATGCTGTAATCGTTCATCCATCCGGAATTATAGGACCTTATGATTTTGGGGATAGTCATTTGACAAAAATGATTGAAGATTGTGCCAGAGGGAAATTAACCGCTGCTGTTCATGGTGGATATGATTTTGTTGATGTTCGCGATGTAGCTAATGGAATAATTTTAGCGGCTAATAATAAAACTAGTCGAGGATGCTATATTTTATCAAATAAATATTTTGAAGTAATAGACATTTTAAATATTACTAGTAAAGTATTGAATAAAAAAGGAATAAAGACCATTTTACCAATGTGGTTTGCTAGGTTTACCGCCCCATTATCAGAATTGTATTACAGAATTTTAAAACAAACACCATTATATACAAAATATTCATTATTTACATTGTATGCAAATGGCAATTTTGATAATTCAAAAGCTAAAAAAGAGTTAGGGTATACTAATAGAGATATAAATGAAACTATAAAAGATACTCTTGATTGGCTTAAAACCCAAAATAGAATATAATAAAATATTAATAGGTAGGGATATTATACATTTTGTGTTTATATTCATATCTATTTTTTTATCACATAATTTCCCACAATTTAATCATAATTCAAACACACTTATTTAGTATGATTAATATGTCATGGAGGTGATAGAATATAAAATAATAAAAACTAATAAATAATTATTAAAATATAAATATAAAAGGAGATGATACATGGCCCATAATTTAACATAATTTAATCATAATTTAAACACACTTCACTGATATACTTAATATTGTTGGAGGTGATATATGAAATAAAGAATATATATAATTAAAATATTTATATATAAAAGGAGATGATAGAAAACTTTAAACTTTACAATTAATCATAATAAGACATACTACTAAAACACAGTTTGGAGGTGATAAATGAGTAGGTAAAAATAATTAATAAAAATAATATAAATAAAAATAAATGGAGGTGGAAATCTGGATTTAAAAGTGTTAGAATAATACATAGATGAGGTGAGGTTTAGTGTATAAAATATGTTTAGTCGAAGATGAAAAGAATTTAAATGAGTTAATAACAATGTATTTAAAAAAAGAAGGATATGAAGTTGTTTCTTGTTTAAGTGGAAAAGATGCGATTAATCTTCAAGATAAGATAGATTTGTGGATATTAGATATTATGTTAGGCGATGATATTAATGGATATGACATTATCAAAAAAATAAGAGAAAAAACGAGCGTCGTACCAGTGATATTTACTTCTGCAAGAGACCGTGAACTAGATAAGATAATCGGTTTTGAATTAGATGCCGATGATTATATGACTAAACCTTATTCACCTAAAGAATTAATGCTACGAGTAAATAAACTTATTAAAAGAGTTTATAATAATGATTTTACAAAGTTAGAATACGAAAGTTATGTAATAGATACTAAAATGCGAGTAGTACTGGAAAAAAATAATGAAATACCCTTAACGACATTAGAATTTGATTTGTTAATGCTGTTAATTACTAATAAAAATATTACATTTTCTAGAGAAGATATAATAGCTAAAGTATGGAATGAAGAATACTATGGAAGTGATCGAGTTGTAGATGATTTAGTGCGAAGATTAAGACATAAAATGCCTAAATTAAATATTAATACAATTTATGGATTTGGGTATAGATTAGTATGATAAACTATATGAAAAATTTAGGACTTCGTAGTCAATTAGTCATTATAACAGTACTTACTATTATATTTTCTTCTTTTACATTACTTATGATTATACCTAATTTACTTATTCCTTTTTATGAAAATAATATATATGAAATGTTAAAACAACCACTACCTTTTATTGAACCAGGTAGTGATAATAGTACAGAAAACATTGCTTATATAATTAAAACTAATAAAACAATGATATCAAATAATTTTTATGATGTGATGAAGACAAAAGATTATAGTTTAGTAATGAAAAAGGCTAGTAAAGATTATGGTAAATTTAAATTAAATAATAGTGTATATTATTATAATACAAGTTCAATTAAAGGGTTAGAGATTACCACTTTAACTAATAATAATTATATCCTATCACAACAAAAAAATTTAAATGGAATTGTCTTTCCTATTACATTTTTTATATTGATTATAACAGTGTCAATATTAATATTTTATAGTGACTTTTTAGTTAGAAAAATATCTAAAATTAAGAAAAAAATAGATAATATTGACAATAATAATTTTAATCACAATGAGAAGTTTATTGTTAATGATGAACTTAGTTCTTTAAACAAATCGATAGAAAAAACAAGACTTGAATTGATAAAAAAAGAAGAGTATAAAAACAATATGTTTCAGTCCATTTCTCACGAACTAAAAACACCTATTATGGTTATATCTAGCCATGTCGAAGCAGCTGATGATAAAATAATATCTAAAACAGATGCGATGAAAGTAATAAAAGATGAAGTAGATAATTTAAATAAACAAGTTGAACTAATCTTAGAATTAAATAAAATTAATTATTTAAAAACTAAGGATAATCGGGCTTTTCTATTTATAGATATAGATAAAGTAATTAAAGACTCAATTAAGAAATTAAAGGTTATTAGAAAAGATTGTATATGGAATTATAGTACGGATAATAGTTTATTTAAGGGGGATAATGATAGTTGGCAAATTATTATTGATAATATATTAAATAATTTTACAAGATTTGCTAGTAGTAAAATAGATATTATAATTAAAGATAATAAAATAAGTTTATACAATGATGGGCCTTTAATTGAGAGTAATTTAATAAA
>JAVWBB010000054.1:0-7042 GCA_036649735.1 Bacilli bacterium | reverse complement strand
CTGGCTGTGAATAGTAACATCTTTTGTTTGAATTAAAATTATAATTATAGTATAATCATATAAGAAAAGAGGTAAACACATGAAAATAATGTCAATAAATGCAGGAAGTAGTTCTTTAAAATTTAGTTTATTTAATATGGAAACTAAAGAAGTATTAGTATCGGGCCTATTTGAAAGAATTGGAACTATTAGTGCTTGTTATACAATAAAATATAATGGTAATAAAATAAAAGAAGAAGTAGAGTTACCTGATCATAAAGTAGCAGTGCATATTTTATTAGAGAAGTTAATTGAACTTAATATTGTTTCTTCACTTGATGAATTAAATGGAATAGGGCATCGTATAGTACATGGGGGAAGATATTATAAAGAATCGACAATTGTTACAGATAAAGTTATTAAAGATATATATGATTTAGCGGATTTAGCACCTCTTCATAATAAAGCTCATGTTTTAGGAATTGAAGCTTTTAAAGAAGCTTTGCCTAATGTACCAATGGTTGTTGTTTTTGATACAGCCTTTCATCAAACAATGGAGGAAGTTAATTATCTATATCCTCTTCCTTTATCTTGGGCTAGTGATTTTGGAGTTAGAAAATATGGATTTCATGGGACAAGCCATAGATATATTGCTAAAACAGTTGCAGAATATTTAGATAATAAGAACTTAAAAATTATTAGTTGTCATTTAGGTAATGGTGGTAGTGTTACAGCAATTAAAGATGGTAAATGCATAGATACATCAATGGGCTTTACACCACTTGCCGGTATTATGATGGGAACAAGATGTGGAGATATTGATCCTTCTATTATTCCATACATAATGGAAAAATTAGGAGAAAGTGCTTCTGAAATAATAAGTGATTTAAATAAAAAATCTGGTTTCTTAGGTCTTTCAGAATATAGTAGTGATTCAAGAGACATTGAAGAAAAAGTAAAAGAAAATGATCCAAAAGCTATTCTTGCACAAAAGAAATTTGTAAGAACAGTGGTTAAATACATAAGTGACTATTATGTTCAATTAAAAGGTGCTGATGTCATAGCGTTTGCAGGTGGAATTGGTGAAAATAGTATTTCAACAAGAAAAGCTATTATTGAAGAACTTGCTTGCTTAGGAATTGAACTTGATGATGAGTTAAATAATACAAGAGGAGAACTTAAATTAATATCAAAAGAAGGTTCAACTGTTAAAGTATTAGTTGTGCCAACGGATGAAGAATTAATGATTGCCATAGATACAATAAATTTAATTAGATAGGAAAAAAAAGATGTATAATAAGATTTATAAACTAATAAAAAAATATGATACAATACTAATTGCAAGGCATGTGGGAGTAGATCCAGATGCTTTTGCTAGTCAAGTAGCTTTACGAGATTCAATCTCATTAACTTTTCCAAATAAAAAAGTTTATGCAGTAGGAAATGGCAGTGCAAAATTTAGTTATATAGGCAAATTAGATAAAGCCGATAATTATGATGATGCTTTATTAATTGTTCTTGACACACCAGATAAAAAAAGAATAGATGGGATTGATTTTGCTAAATTTAAAAATAGTATTAAAATTGACCATCATGTTTTTACAGAACAATTTTGTGACATTGAAGTAATCAAAGATAATGCATCAAGTACTTGTGAAATAATTTTAGATTTATTATATAAAACTAAACTAAAGATAAATAAAGCTATTGCTGAAAACTTATTTATGGGGTTAGTATCAGATTCAAATCGTTTTTTATTTAATAATTCAACAACAACAACTTTTTTATTGGTTTCAAAAATATTAAAAGATTTTGATTTAGATATAGCATCATTGTATTTGAAAATGTATTTAAAACCTTTAGCAGAAGTTAGAATGCAAGGATATATTGAACAAAATTTAAGTGTTACTGAACATGGGGTAGGATATATTTATATAACTGATGAAATAATTAACAAGTTTAAAGCAGACAGTGCATCAGCAGGTAATATGGTTAATAATTTTAATTATATTGAAGAGGTATTAGTGTGGATATTTGTTTCTGAAGATTTAAAAAATGATACAATTAGAGTATCAATTCGTTCAAGAGGACCAGAGATAAATAAATTAGCAGAAGAATATAATGGTGGTGGGCATAAATTTGCTAGTGGGATTAGGATTAATAGTTTTGAAGAAGCAGATGCAGTTGTTAAAAAATTAGATAATTTATGCGAAATTTATTTAAAAGATAAATTGGTAGGAGAAAACTATGAAAATAAATAAAGTAGAATTACTTATCAGTGCTGTTCGAAGAAGTCAATATCCAGTAGATGATAACCCGGAATTTCTTTTAGTAGGTAGAAGCAATGTTGGTAAAAGTAGCTTTATTAATGCTGTTGCTAATCGAAAAAGTATTGCACGAATTTCTTCAACTCCAGGAAAAACTAATACTTTAAATTTCTATCAGTTAAATGATTCCTTTATTTTAGTTGATGTTCCTGGTTATGGATATGCTAAAGGAGATAAAAAGAATCAATTAAGGTTTGGAATGATGATTGAAGAATATCTAGAAAAAAGAGATGAACTAAAAAGAGTTTTTATGCTTGTTGATTTTAGACATAAACCAACAGAAGATGATTTATTGATGTACAACTTTTTGAAATACTATAATAAAAGTGTTACAGTTGTCGCTACAAAAGTGGATAAAGTTGGGGCATCTAAAAAAGATGCTTGTAAAAAACTTATTTTAGATACATTAGATTTAGTTATGGGCGATAATTTAGTTTTGTTTTCTAGCGTTACTAAATTAGGAGTCAATGAAATACAAAGTATTATCGAAGATTTAATAGTGGAGACTATTTAAATCTTTTTTTAAACATTAAAAATACTTAGTCATATTATACTTTAGGTGAAACAAATGAATTTTAAAATAATTGATGAAGATCATTATCAAATATACTTAAATAATTTATATTTTAACCCAAGTAAATTTAATCAAAAAGAAACTATTTATTTGTCTTTAAAAGAGATATTGGAAAGAATTATTAAGTATTATAATATTAAATTTAATGGTTTATATAATATAAATATTTATATTGACAATAGTATAGGTACAATAATTACTGTAATTAAAGAAAAAGACTTTGACTATTTAAAAGCAGTTGATGTTAAATTGAAAATATATAAAGATTATAATTTTAAAATAAAAATAATTGATAAAGATTTATTAATTAATAATAAAACTACTACATATAAGCCAATTAATATAATTGAGAAAATTGAATTTAGTATATAAAAAAACATTTAAATTTATTAAATGTTTTTTAAATTAGTTGTTGATTTCTTTAATCGCATCAGTTGGACAAGATTCTATTGCATCTTTTACTATTTCTATATCTTCTTCTTTAATGGGTTCTTTTATAGCCTCAGCAAATCCATCATCATTAAAGGAAAAAATATCAGGGGAAGTAGCAACACATGCTCCACAACCTATACAATTACTTTCTTTAATTTCTATTTTCATTTATTTCACCTCAATACTCATTATAATTAAAAAAAATACTTTATTCAATAGTTTTTTGTTACTGTTTACAGCCGGTTTCAAAGAAACGTACAAAATCCAGTATTTATAAGAGAGGCCATATATTTTTGCAAATATTATTAAAAATAGTATTTTTGTGAAAAGTGGAATACGTTAATTAAATAGTGTGCTGTTTTATGTGCTCATTCTTAAAAAAGCCACTCTTTTAAATATTAACGTGGTAAAATATATAGCAATTTATGACACATTTAATGCTATTATTTATTTTCTTTAATAAGTAACTTCTCATTTTCAATTTCTTTAATTAATTCTTCTTCTGTTGGTATATACAATTTATACTTAGAAGCAAATAAATTATTGTTATCACTTAGCACTGAATATTTTACTATTGTATCTTCTTTATCAGTACATAAAATTATACCGATAGTAGGATTATCCTCATCACTTTTAACTTCTCCCTCAAAATATCTTACATAAAAATCAAGTTGTCCTATATCTTGGTGTTTTAACTTGTCTGTTTTTAATTCAATAACTACAAAGCATTTGAGTACATAATTATAGAAAACTAAATCAACATAAAAATTTTCACCATCAACATCAATTCTTTTTTGTCTTGCGACAAATGAAAACCCACGACCAAGTTCAAGTAAAAAATCTTGTAAATGACTAATTAAATTAGTTTCTAACTCTTTTTCATAAAATTTAGCATTTTCCTTTAACCCTACAAACTCAAGTATATATGGGCCCTTAATAAAATTTTTATATCGATTTTCATTACTTGGAACTAATATTTTAATTTCATTTCTAACATCATCCTCATACTTTTTATTTGTAAATAATAATCTTTCACAATATAAACTATTAATCTGTCTTTCTAATTGCTTTACATTCCATGAAGATTTTAAACACTCATTAAAATAGAAATCTCTTTTTGTATTATCCTCAATCTTAATTAATAGTTTATAATGACTCCAAGATAATTGGTGCCACGAAGTAGCACTATCTTTATAAATAGAATAGAATTGTTTCATTCTGATAAGATTACTTCTATCAAATCCTTTTCCAAATTCATTCGTTAATCTTTCTGATAATAATCTTAATATCTGATTTTGAGAAGTTGTATTACCTAAAGTGTCAAGCAGTTTGACAATGGTATTACCTACATAATAGTAACACTCTAACATTTCTATATTAATAGTTTTATAAATTTTATTCCTTGCTTTATCAATTATTTTTTTAATCTTAATGTAGGAATCATTAATTATAATCTGGCTATTTTTATTTAACATTTCTCCTCCCTTAATTATTACGTTTTCATCATTTTGCAGTTATTTTTTCATCTTCCATCAACATAATTTTGACACATTTACTAGGAAGATAATCTACGGGCAATAATTAGTATTGATATTTACCTTTCATATTATTAATTGCTTACTGAATGTAACCTTGTGATTTATTATCTAATGTCGTTGCTGCTTTATTAAAAATTAATTCATTTACCCTCATCATCGTGATCTCCTTTCATTTTTTTATTGTTACTTACTAGAAATAATTAAACACAATCATATCTTGATTCCCTCCTACATATATTATAAACGGTTTATCAAATGTTTTCCCCGTGACTTTTGAAATTGTTTTTAAAATTTTATCAAAACAGAAGAAAAAAACCGTAACTATGGGGAAAAATAAATTTCATTAAATTTTTATTACATTCTTTGCTATATCAATAACTACCACTAGAGAGTGATTCCATATAAAAACTAAGTTATCACATAAAAAAATAATTAAAATAAGTTTTTTATAAATGATTTAAGTTATTCTAAAATTAACTTTTGTTTTATAATAGAATATGTTAAAATTAATTTAGAGTAGGTGATTAGTTATGCAAAGCCGTTTAGAAAAATATGTTGATACAAAAGAAATAATGGCAAAAAATTCACGTGTAAAAAAGAATGAATATATTTATGATAATATGGATACCAATAATGATTTAAGTTATATATCTAAAATCCCTTCTTTTGATATGAGTGAATTAAAAACAGTAACCAAAAAAAGAGAAGATTATCAAAAGGGTCGAGATTATTTAAATGAAGATGTAAAACAAGCAAAAGATTTATCGTTGTTTTTTAATGATGAAAAAAAGAAATATGATATAAATGAAGTACTAGAAGATGCAAGAAAAAATAAAGAAGAAAAAACAGAACGAAGACTTCTAAAAAATACTAATTATAATATTTTAGCTAATTTAGATAATATACAAGAAAGTTCTAAAAGTATTCATTTAGAAAATGATTTAGAAGAGTTAATTAATACTATTACAAGAAAAAACTTTAAAGAGGAAAAAGAATTACTAGCGGATATAATGGCTACAAAAGTAGAAGATAATGTTTTAAATACAGAAATAGCTAAACAAATATTAACTCCAGAATTAGTAAAAGAAGATAAAAAAGAAGAATCTGAAATAGATAAATCATTTTATACTAAGTCAATGGATTTATCTGAATTTGACTTTGATATAGAAAGACCAAAGTCTAAAAAGAAGATTGTTTTAACGACTGTGTTGATAATTTCTATTATTGCTATTACAGCAACATTATTATATTTCCTTTTATTTAAATCATAAATCACTTTAAGTGGTTTTTTTGTATAATAAAAACTATTTATTTCATACTAAAAATATAAATTAATAATAATATTAAATAAGGGGGAACTTGTGATAAATAAAACATTTTTTTTCTTATTTGGTTTTGGTTTAATGATAATTGGTTTTACATATATTATTTTGTATGCTAATTTACTTACCATGGGGTACTCATTTTTTACATATTTGTTATTTATTAGTAAAAGATTAGAATGTTTATATGTTATTATTGGTTTTATCATTATTAATTTATCGATAAAAAAAGGAGAAAAAGATGATGACATACATTTATGATATATTGCTTAATTGGCAAGATGATTATGTTTTAGATTTTTTTGAATGGGAAGAAAGTGATAATCTTGAACATATAAAAAAGATGCCTATTTTAAAGGTGAATGAAGAGGTTATAGATAATTTATACAATAATATTATTAAAATAGATTCAAATATATTGGAGATTTTATATAGTCGGACAGAAAGATATGAACAGACATTTAAAAACATTGATTATGCCGCAATTTTTACAGATGAAAAACGAGTAATTGCGATTGAATTTGATAAATACGGACAAACAATAGCCAAAAGTAGTTTATTAATGGAAGAAGAAAATGAAATTATATCAATTAGTCATAATTTAAGTAGTAATGATGTAATATATGAAATAATTAAGTTAGGTGGTAAAGAGATGTTTTTAACTAAGGAAGAAAAGATAATTAAGAAGTTTTTATATAATGAGATCATGTCATGCGAACAGGAAAGTAAATTGAAATATTTATATAATGAAATATTTGAAGCAGATAGTGAAATAAATATTAAACATAAATTATTAGAAAGTTTGAAAGAGATAACTAATAAACATAAAATGATATTTAATTTATTAAAGAAGGTATAACAAGTTTGTTT
>JAVWBB010000053.1:0-7298 GCA_036649735.1 Bacilli bacterium | reverse complement strand
TAATGGGGCGATTAGTGGGGATCGAACCCACGCATACTAGGACCACAACCTAGCGTGTTAACCACTTCACCATAATCGCCATATAAAAATACAAACTTATTGTATCAAATAGTTTGTATTTTGACAAGTACTTTTACTTATTTAACAATATAAGGATTATCAACTGTTCCATCCCCACTAGCTATCATTGCTAAATTGCTTAAGTGAATTACTGGTCTAATTGCTGAATAACTAAGTGAATTAGAATTTGATACTCCCCCATCACCTTCAACTTTAAATGTTTGATAAGTATTATCCAAATTAGCAGTTAATGACCACCAACTACTACTATAATAATTTAAATAATTATAATTTTGGCATTGTGAATCACTCGGTTTATTACATCCTGCATCCATTGAAGCATTAATATAATCATAAATAGGTAATAACCCAATATATTGCCCATCAAGTGTACTAGCACATTCTAAACTTCCATCATTAGTGGCATTTTGATAACTTCTCTTTCCAATACATAAAGAATATTTATTTAACTTACCAAAGGCTTCTGTAGTTAATAAAGTATTATTTTTGCTTATAACATCTAAAGCTTCCTTAATTCTTGAAACGCCATAAATATTAATCCCTGAATTATAACCTTTATCGACATTGTATCGATCATCCCAAACTGTTTTTTCTTTAAAATCAGTGGCAATAAGTACAACATCATTATTTTTATCAACCTTAACTATACGCCAAAGTTTTTCATCATATTTAATATAATTCTTTACCACTTCACCTTTATATACATACTCATTATTAATATTATAAATTCCTGCTCCACTAGTTACTATTGTTTTACTATCTTTTATTTTATCTACTACTGAAGTCGTTGAATAATCCGTTCCACAATCTAAATATGGAATATAGACATAAGAATTATTAATATTTTTAACAATTACTTCTCCATTACAAATAACACCTTTTTTTACCATTTTATTAATTGGCTTAATATACTTACCTTCTTCTAAATCAAATGTTGTTACTTTAACTTCAGTTCCTTCTACAGGTAATTTATCTGCATAATCTTTAAAATAACTAATTGCGGCATTTTTCATCCTCATTTCTATTTTATCATAAGATAATATACCTCCTACTAAGCTTACAATCAATACTATTACTCCAATAATAACTGCAATTGTTAAAAGACCTATTCCAATAAATTTTAAATACTTTTTATCAATTTTCATATAACCTCCGTACTAATTTAATTATAACAAACTTAGTCATACTTTTCTACTTATTTTTCATTGCTTAAATAAGTCTTCTATTTATATATTTTTATCCCCATGGTATTAATGCTGGTTTAACTCTTTTCTTATTATCTATAATTGATACGATTTTCCCACTATTCATCTTAATAATTCTATCACCAATTAAAGCAATCCCTGGATTATGTGTAATTATTAACATCGTTGTGTTGTATTTTCTATTAACATCTATTAAACTCTCTAAAACTATCTTACCTGTTTCTTCATCTAAAGCCCCGGTTGGTTCATCGCAAAACATAATTTTAGGATTTTTAGCAATTGCTCTTGCTATTGATACACGTTGTTGTTCACCACCAGATAATTGATACATACTTTTTTTAGTATGGCTTGTAAGTCCTACTGTTTTGATTATTTCATTAACATCTATATCACTTTCTTTATTTAAACTCTTCCCCACTAAAATATTTTCATAAACATTTAAGTGTTCCAATAAATTATAAGTTTGAAAAATAAATCCCAAGTTATCCTTTCGATATTTTGTAATCATTTTGTCATTATAGGCACTTATATTTGTATTCATAAAACATATTTCACCACTAGTTGGAGAATCTAAGCCAGATATTACATTAAGCAAAGTTGTTTTTCCTGAACCAGAGGGACCTAATACAACAATTATTTCCCCCTCTTTAATTGAAAGAATAAAGTCCTCTAAGGCATGAACGTCTTCACTACCTAATTTATAAGTTTTATACACATGCTTTAGTTCTAATATATTCATAATTTACTCCCTCTTTAAGGCTACCGCTAATGGTACCCTATTTAATACTCTTCTAGATAAATTAATAGCAATATAATAACTAATCAGTAAACCTATTAAACCAACAACAGCCATTAGAGGATTTAAACTAATAGGAATAGCTAAGGACATATCACTAACCAAATTAGCAATAATCTTTTTTAAAATAGCAATCATACATGGAATTGATAAGAAATAAGCAATAATTACAAACGGTGTGTAAATATTTAAAACAATCGCACTTATTTTTTTATTATCATAGCCCATTACTTTCATTAAAGAAATAGTTTTTTTATTTTCTTCAACGACAATATTAGCAATAACCCCAATTATTATCAAAGCCATAACTGCTGCAAAAGATATAACGACGTAAACTGAAGCATTTCCTGCTTCCATCGTTGTTTCCATATTACGACGTAAATCTTTTATACTAAATACACCACCAATATTTGTTAATTCCTCACTACTTAAATTATTCATTTGGGAATACTTATCTAAATTAGAAAATACTTTATTATAATAACTACTTGGCATATTAAATATTTGATTAAAACTACTCTTTTCAACATATCCTAAAAGCCCCATAAATGATTCATTAATACCTACTATTTTATAAGAAATATCCTTATTATTATAAGTAAATACTATTTTATCATTTATATCAACCTCTAATATCCCTGCAATATTGCGATTAATAATAATCTTATTTGGACCTAATTTAGGAATTAAATCAACTTTATTCTTATCTTTTATTTCTAATAAATTTACTTTCTTATTTATTCCATCTATATTAATTGATGCTTCTTCTTTAAGGACTCTTTCTTTACCATTCACAATAACCTTTGTTGCTTTTAAAGGTATTTCTGTTAAATAATCTTCTTCCACTGACTCATTATTATTAAAAACAGGAGTTATATAACTAACCATATATTTAAAATCTAATCCCTCAAATGTTTTATCAATCATCGATGAAAATAAATTTATTCCAATTAAAGTTAATACAATTAACATACCCGTAAAAAATGATGTTAAACTGACAATAATTAGTTTTCCTAAAGACCTAGCAGCTAAAGAATATTTAAACCTTGTTTTAAATTTAAATTTACTAGTTACTTTAACCATAAACTTATTAAACCAATTAACTTTTAAATTACTACCCTCTTTTAATAAATAAAGAGGCTTATGCCTTAACATAAATAAAGCAATAAAATAACTTAAAACTGTTAAAAGAATCATAGGCACTAACGTACATTTTAATAAATAACTACTATTAAATGCTAATTTATCAATAGGTAACGTATAATAACTAACATATAATTTAGTTAAAAAGCCACTAACTAAAGAACCAAATAACGAACCAAATATTCCTCCTATTAAAGAACCTATAATAGGATATACTAAATAACTGGTAGCAATAGATGTCGATTTATATCCTAAAGATTTTAATACTCCTATTTGTAATCTTTCATCATCAATTCTTTTCTTCATAACTATTACTATAATAAAGACACTAATACCTAGTAATAAATATAAAAAATATTCTGCAAATAATTTATTAGTTTTAAATTCTACTTGAATAGCGTCTACTCTTAAACTTCTTATCATTGTTCCCATATTAACACTAATAGATGATTTCTCTTTTTCAAACATTTTAGACAAAGGGCCAATTATTTTACCTGTATCTTGATTAATTTTAAATTCAATACGATGTTTTGGATCAGTTTTATAATTAAATTTAGCTGAGAATAGTTCTTCTTTTAGACCGTTTATACTATTAAAAGTAGATTGATTAGTAAATACTACTGTATGATACTTTTCATCAAATAAAGGGGTATTAATAGATATAATTGGGTATATATAATCAGATGCATAAACAATACCTGATATCTTATAATTATTATTACCTATTTTAAAATTATCCCCTACTTCTAAATTATTCTTAAGGGCAAATCTTTCTAAAACAGTTACTTCATTATCATGTATTGGATATTCACCTTTTACTAAATAAGGCTTATTAATCTTTTTATTTTCATTATAAGTCATTAACTTAATCAAATATTTTTCATCACTAATAATTTTTGTTAATTCCTTTTCATAAGAAAAATTATTATTACTAGCAACTAATTTAATTTTTTCATCTATTTTATCTTGAGATGCTTCATACTTAGTAAATATATTGCTTATATTAGTAAGCATAAATTCATTAGAACATTCTTCTAAATCAAAATTATTTATACATTTTTTATAAGTATTTATTATTTCTAATTCATTTAAATTAGCCATTTTTAATTTTGTTTCTAATAAAGAATCTACTTCTAAAACAGTAAAATCTTTTTTATAGTCAATAACTCCTACAAAAGAAAAATCTTCTATATTTTGTTCTTCTATATAAGTATAATATCTACTTTCTAAACGATCTAATGCTCTATTCATCATTGTATATATTCCGGTTGATAAAAAGACCATCATAATAATTCCTAGCATTTGAACTTTCTTTTTATTTAGTCCTTTTAAAGAGTTAATTAATAATAATTTCATAGTACCCCCTTATGCCCATTGTATTTCATCAGCGGATATTACTTCTTTATTATAAATAATATCAACTATTTTAGAACTATTCATTTTAATAATTGTATTAGCCATATCTTTAATACTAGGATTATGGGTCACTATTATTATTGTTGTATTATATTTTTTGTTAATATTGCTAATTAAAGATAATACTTTTTTACCAGTAGTTTCATCTAATGCTCCAGTTGGTTCATCACAAAATAATACTTTTGGATTTTTAACAAGTGCTCTGGCAATAGCAACTCTTTGCATTTGACCACCAGATAATTGATAAGGAAATTTATCAGCATGTTTATCTAATTCAACTAGTTTAATGACTTCATCTATATTAATAGGATTAACAGATAATTGTAAACCTAATTCAATATTTTCTTTAACTGTTAAATTAGATATCAAATTATAACTTTGAAAGATAAAGCCTAAATTGTCTTTGCGATAATTAGTTAGTTCTATGCTTGAATATTTACTAATATCAATATTATTAAATAATACTTCACCACTAGTTGGATTATCTATTCCAGATAAGATATTTAACATGGTACTTTTACCACTTCCAGAAGGACCAAGCACTACCACTAATTCCCCTTCATTAATAGTTAAACTAATATCTGTTAAAGCATTGCTAACAATATTAGAATTAGTATATTTCTTATTTACATTAATTAACTTATATATAATATTAGCCATATTTTTACCTACTTTCTTATATTTATATTATACATCAACTTAATTGAAAATACTTATTATATTTCAAAAAAATATTAGAATATTCCTCTAACATTTTTAAATTCATCAATATCTATTTTTTCATAGTTTGGTATTTTAGGAAGTCCCGGCATAGTCATTATTGTACCTAGTAAAATAGTAATAAACTCTGCCCCATTGTACAATTTAATATCTTTAACTGTTATTGTATAATTAGATGGTTTTCCTAGTTTTTTAGGATCATCGCTTAACGAATACTGTGTTTTAGCTATGCAAATAGGCAAATGCCCAAATCCTTTAGCTTCTAATTCTTTTATTTTATCTAAAACGTTATCCATATAAACAATATCGGCTGCTCGATATATTTTTTTGGTAATAATTTCTATTTTATTTATTATTGATAAGTCTTTGTCATATAGTTCATGATACAAATATTTTTGATTACAAACATCAATTACTTTCTTAGCTAAGTTTATCGCACCATTTCCCCCGTCTATATATGCAGTACTTATTTCACAAGGAATATTAATGTCGGTACAATAATCCAATACTTCTTTTATTTCTAAGTTTGTATCGCTAGTATATTTATTAAGACATACAACGATATTAACACCAAATTGTTTTAAATTTTCAATATGAGCTTCTAAATTACAAAGTCCTTGTTTTACGGCTTCAACATTTTCTTCCATAATCAATTCTTTAGCAATACCACCATTATATTTTAATGCTTTAATTGTTGCTACTAATACTACACAATCAGGAAAGATATTAGTATTTCGACATTTAATATCAAAGAATTTTAAAGCTCCTAAATCTGCACCAAATCCTGCTTCCGTTACTACATAATCGCTTAATGAAAGGCCAAGTTTAGTGGCAATTATACTATTACATCCATGAGCAATATTAGCAAAAGGACCACCGTGGACAATGACAGGATTATTTTCTAAAGTTTGAACTAAATTAGGTAATATAGCATCTTTTAATAAAACAGTCATAGCGCCTTCTACTTTTAAGTCTTTAGCAAAAATCATTTCTCTTTTTGAATTATATCCTATAACAATATTTCCTAATCTTCTTTTTAAGTCAAATATATCATTAGCTAAACAAAAGATAGCCATTATTTCACTAGCAGCAGTTATGTTAAAGTTTTCAATGCGATTAGTAAGTTCAACATGTCTAAGAGCTCGGTCATTAATATCTAAACATCTATCAAAACATATTTCTTGAATATCTAAGGTATTTCCAAAATAAATATGATTATCAATTGCTGCAGATAACAAATTATTAGCCGCTGTTATTGCATGAAAATCACCATTAAAATGAAGATTAATATCATCCATGGGTACAATCTGAGAATATCCTCCTCCCGTTGCTCCACCTTTCATTCCAAAAACAGGTCCTAAAGAAGGTTCTCTTAAAACAATTAAACTTTTTTTATTTAATTTACAAAGAGCATCTCCTAAACCAATACTTACAGTTGTCTTTCCTTCCCCAAAAGGCGTAGGATTAATTGCTGTAACAAGGATTAATTTTCCTAAACATCCTGTCGGTTCTTTATTAATTTTAGCTTTATATTGACCATATAATACTAAGTCATTAGGATTTAAACCTATCTTACTTCCTATTTCATTAATATTTACCATTTTACATTTATTGGCTATTTCTATATCTGTCATACTTCCCCCTTATTATATTAATAATTCTTTACATTTTAGATAATTAAATTGCAAATGTTAAATGATTTTTCTTTATCTTATATATTACTGTAGTGTGTATGGACTATCTGGAGTACCATTTCCACTTGCAATAATTGTATCTGATTTAAAGAAGAAAACAGGGCGCATTACAAATCCGAAGTTAGATCTTGGATTGACAGTTCCTACATCAGATATAATCAAAAAATCGGGATTATGATACGTATCCGCTTCCCCACAAGCATTCATTAACCAGTATTCTTGTGCTGTAAACTTGGCATAATT
>JAVWBB010000052.1:0-7360 GCA_036649735.1 Bacilli bacterium | reverse complement strand
CGATATATTTGTAAAACAAGGTAATACTGATAAAATTTTAGAGTTTTTAGAACTAGATTATAAAAGTATATCTAAAAAGATTAAGAATATGATATAATACATAATAAGGGAGGTATGTTTAATGGAAATAATAAAAAAAGAAAATTGGTGGGTTTGGTTACTACTTCAATTATTTACAGGTGGAACTTCAGTATTAGTATTAGCAGCTTTATTAAATTGTTTTGATAAAAATGCATGGTATGCAAATTATAAAAATTGGATTCTAGGAGCTCTTTGCTGTGGATTTCCTCTTGCTATAATGGCAATGGTTTTACTAATTCAAATGACTTGTCAAGTAGCGTATAAACTTGAAGTCTCTGGAAAAGAATTATATCTTTCACCTTATGTATGGATAGTTTTATTTATTGTCCCTATTATAGGATGGATATTATTATTAGTAATGTTTTTCTATCTTTCTATAGCAACAATAATTAAAATTTATGAAGGAAAAGCTGAAAAATATATATAAAATATTTTATTTTAAAGTTTATATGCTATAATGATTAGAGGTGATTTTTAGATGGAACAAATGAATAGAAGTGAATTAAGAAAAAAAATAATGACAATTCTTTATCAATTAAATGTTTATGATAATAATAAAATTGATTATGACATTAATGAAGTGATAAAAGAAACATCAGAAATAGATAATGAGTTTGTAAAAGAAGTAGTATATGGAGTAATTACATATCGTAATGAAATAGATGAATTAGCAAATAAATACTTAAATGGTTGGAAAATAAATAGATTAGGAAATACTGATCAAGCTATTTTAAGAATGGGTATATATGAATTAACATATACAAAAACACCAGAAATTGTTGCTATCAATGAAGCAATAGAACTTGCTAAAGTATATAGTGATGACGAAGTAAGAAAAATGATTAATGGAGTATTAGACAAAGTTTATCATCAAAAATAGGAGGTCTTATGAAAGAAAAAGAGTACCTAACAATAAGTTCACTAACAAAATATTTAAAGTATAAATTTGATTCGGATAAGCACTTAAAATGTGTTTTTTTGAAGGGAGAAATATCTAATTTTAAGGGACATTCTACAGGTCATATGTATTTTTCCTTAAAAGATGATAAATCTAAAATTAATGCAATAATGTTTAGCACAAATGCTAAAAAGTTAAAGTTTAAACCAACTGATGGAACAAAAGTTTTAGTAATGGGGCACATTAGTCTTTTTGAATCAACTGGTAATTATCAAATATATATTGAAGAAATGCTTGAAGATGGAGTAGGGAACCTTTATATAGCTTTTGAGAAATTAAAAGAAGATTTAAAAAAAGAAGGATTATTTGATCCGGCTCATAAAGTGCCTATACCCAAATTCCCAAAAAGAATTGGAGTTATAACAGCTCCTACAGGAGCAGCAATTAAAGATATAATATCAACAATAAAAAGGCGTTATAAAATAGCCGAAATAATAATTCTACCAAGTTTAGTTCAAGGAGAAAGAGCTGCTACTGATATTGTAAGAAACATTGAACTTGCTAATAATTATAACCTTGATGTCCTCATAGTAGGGCGAGGTGGAGGGTCAATTGAAGACCTTTGGCCTTTTAACGAAGAAATAGTAGCAAGAGCAATTTATAACTGTAGAATACCCGTTATAAGCGGAACAGGACATGAAGTTGACTTTACAATAGCAGACTTTGTAGCAGACTACAGAGCTGAGACTCCAACAGGAGCAGCAGAAAAGGCCGTACCAAACTTAATAGATTTAATAAAATATTTAAATCAAATAAATATAAGAACAAATGAAAGCATGAACCGAAAATTTAACATTAATAAATTAAAAATAAATAACATCAAAAATTCATTTGTCATAAAAAATCCTAGATTAATTATTGATAATAAACTACAAAAATTAGATTTATTAAATGAAAAACTAATAACCCTTTTAAAACAAAAACTTGATAACTCAATAAATAATGTATTAAATTTAAATAAACAAATGGAATACTTAAATCCCATTAACAAAATAATTAAAAATAAAACATTTATTGAAACAAGTAAAAATAAATTGAATTTATTGTTAAGTCATAAATTAAAAATAACAAAAAATAACTTCAATCAATTAATGGATAAATTAGAAATACTAAACCCTATATCAATCCTAAAAAGAGGTTATAGTATAACTTATATAGGAAATAAAGTATTAGGAAATATTGATGAAGTTAAAATAAACGATTTAATTAAAGTAAAATTATCTAACGGCAATATAGAAGCAGAAGTAAAAAGGAAAAATGGTGAATAATATGAAATTTGAAGAAAAAATGAAAATATTAGAAAAAATTGTAGCAGAATTAGAACTTGATGAAATAAATTTAGATGATTCAATAAACAAATATACTGAAGCAATGAAATTAATTAAAGAATGTGACATTGAATTAAAAGATGCTGAAGAAAAAATAACAAAGATTGTTTCAAAAGATGGCGAACTTAAAGATTTTGAATTATCATAAGTAAAATGTAAAATTTTGTAAATATATGTTGATTAATATAATTTAAATGGTATAATGAAAGTATAAGTAAGATAGCCCAAGATTTTACTTATCAAAATAAGATGAATTAGCCCAAAATTCAACTTACTAATATATATATATATTATTTAAACTACTAAATAAATGTAAGCATTAAGACCAATCTATCTATATAAAAATGCGGCCCAAATTATATTTATTTAATCATTATAAATCGGATAACTAGGAAACTTTAATTTTTTATTAATTTAATTTAATGTATAACAGGTGTATGAAAACATCCCAAGTTTTTGTGCCCTTTTTTTATTGTCCCACTAAAAATAAATAAAATATTTCATAAAAAAAGACTAAATACTTAGTCTTTTTACTTTCTTCATATCTTTTCCTGCTTCATCCCAAACATCATTGTGTCCAAATGACATTTCTTCTGGAATAAAATATTGAATATTTCCTTTTTCATCAGAATAAATATCAAGGAAATATGCACCCATAACATTTGTTAACATTTTCTTTTGTTGAAATTGAGTCTTATCACATAAAGCGGGAACAATTAAAGCATTTACATTTCTATAATTAAAGTAATAACTTTTATGATAATGACCAATTAATAAAACACTTGGTTTTGCTCCAACTTCTAGAATATCAATTCTTTTTTGTGGTTTGTAACTTAATCCTTGAGCACATCCATCTCCTGGATGATCCATTGTTATTTTAACTTTGTCTATAACTATATCAGCCGTATCTTGACCTAGAAAAATCATATCTTTACGACATTTTGGTAACCACTTTTCAATAGTAGCACCTCCGTTTTTAAAATGAGTTTCATCATGACTTCCTAAAATAAATTTAGTAGTTATTCCATTTACACTTGGATACATATCAACAACATATCCACATTGTTGGTCAAATCCTAGTAAAAAATTCAATCTTTTCTGTTCTTTTCTAACAGAGGTATAATCCCCATCTACTAGGTCTCCACAGTGAAGAACTGTGTCAATCTCTCTTTTATATGCTTCTTCGTAAACTTTGTTTAATAAATGTAATTGTTGACGATTATTGCCTAGATGAGTATCTGAAACTATACATAATTTAGTATGAATTAATTCATCTAAACTTGGTTTTAATTCTTTTGAAGTTTTTTTAATGCTTGATTTTTTAACTACACAGCATTCATTATTATCTACTACTAATTCAATTTGTTTTCCATAGATATTACATAATTCAATCATACCCATTACTTCAACTTCTTTTATTCCTAATTTGTTTTCAATATCTTTTAGAGTCATTCCATTTTTTATTAAACGGTAGAATTTATTTGCAGTATCCATATCCATTATTGTTCCCCCCTTAAGACTTTTGATTTTTGATAATCTAATTTATCTGTACTATAATAAGTAGCAGCTGTAGGTATTACCTTTACAAGTTCTCCTTTTTTATTTGTAACTATAGTTATAAACCAATTACCAACTGTATTATTGTTTTCATTATTAAACATTTCGTTTGTAGTAGCAACTACAGAAGGGGAAGAAATTAATCTAACTCCACGATATTTAAAACTCTCCATTTGTAGTAATCCACCATAAATCATAATGTCTGGAATATCTTCGCTTCTTAAAGCATCAATAATTTTTTGAGCTCTGTATGATACAGTGTATGTTTTTTTTCCTTTGACATTTCTTAAATCTAATTTTACTTTATCAATTTCAATATTACATCTATCAATTCCAAGATAAACCATATCTTCTCTACTCTCAGATATAATTTTACCAATATCAATTTGTTTTTTCTTTAAATGAGTAATATCCTTTGTTCCTAGTAAAAAATATGTCTTAATTCCCTCAACAAATGGATAATTTTGAACAATATAATTTGCTTGCATAATAGTGTCACTTACAAACAAAGTAGGTGCATATTCACTTGTAAGTGGATATAAACCCTCACTAATATTTCCACAGTGGAATACATGTTTAATTCCTAATTCATTAGCTTTTTTGTAAATATCATTTAAGATTGATAACTGTTGTGAAGTTGATCCTAATCTTGTATCAGATATTACTGCAAATTTAAATTCATTATATTCATCTGTTCCAAATTTATAGTGATTATCCTTAAATTCATTAACGTCTCCTTTGTTTAAAATATGAATTCCATCATCTTTTGCAATCTTACTTATATTAAGTCCTTCTTTTTCTAGTTCCTTAATAAGACCTAAAACTTCAAGATTGCTTAAACCTAACATATTACATAGTTTTTCTAAAGTAATCTCTTTTTTTGATAAATCTTTTAATTTATCTAACAACTCTTTATCCATAAAAACCTCCTATTTTCACCATCATTATAAAACATTTAAAGACATAGTGCAATATAAATGACATAATTAGACACATAAAATATAATAAACAGGGTAAAATAATAAAGTAGTCAAAGGAGTTGATATAATTAAAAAACATTTTAGTTTATTCTTAAGTATATTGTTATGTATTCCTTTTACTGCAAAAGCTTATTCTGACTACATAATTGCTAGTGGGGAGAATATTGGAATTAACATTAAAACTGAAGGAGTTTTAATTGTTGGTTCATACAAAATTGGTGACTATATTATAAATGCTGATAATACGATTAAAATAGGAGACACCATAAAAAAAGTAGAAAACCAAGAAATAAAAACAGTCGAAGAACTTACAAATAAAGTTAATAATTCAGACTGTACTAAACTAGAAATAGAATTAGTAAGAAACTTAAAACCTTTAAAAACAACCTTAAACTTAAAACAAGATAATGGTATATGTAAAACAGGGCTATATGTAAAAGATAGTATAACTGGAATAGGTACACTTACATATATTGATCCAAATACTAAATTATTTGGAGCATTAGGGCATGAAATAATAGACTCTCAATCAGGAGATATAATAAAGACAAATGATGGAACAATCTTTAATTCAGAAGTTGTAGGTATAGAAAGAAGTGAACCAGGAACACCTGGAGAAAAGAATTCTAGGTACGACTCTTCAAATATCTTTGGTCATATTTTTGAAAATACCAATAAAGGTATATTTGGAAATTATGAAATAAATATTAATAATAATAATTTGTTAAAAGTTGCTAAACCATCTGAAGTAAAAACAGGTGAAGCAGAAATACTAACCGTCCTTAATTTAAATGAAGTCTTAAAATATAAAATCAATATAACTAAAATAAATATTTCAGATAAAACAAAAAATATTATGTTTGAAGTAATAGACCCTTCTTTATTAAATAAGACTGGAGGAATCGTTCAGGGAATGAGTGGTTCTCCGATTATTCAAGATAATAAAATTATTGGTGCAATAACCCACGTTGTTATCAATGATCCTAAAAAAGGCTATGGAATACTAATAACTAATATGCTAGAAGAAGCAGAAAATTAAAGAGACAATATTGTCTCTTTTTATGTTAGAATAGTATATAGGGAAGTGATAAAATGAATGAATTAGAAGAAGCATTCAAAGGATATGTTTTTTATCCAGAAGACCATCATTATGAACTTGATGGTAAAAGAGTAGGAACTAGCGTAACAACTCTAATACATGAATACTCAAATGTCTTTGATAAAGAGGGGTTAAGTAAAAGGCAATCTGAAAAACTTAATATTCCTCAAAGTGAGATTTTAGAAAAATGGCGTTTAGATAATTTATATTCAACTGCTAAGGGTACTCTTGTTCATCTTTATGCTCAAGCACTATGGAATGATGAAGAAGTAGAATTAAATTATGATCAATATAAAGAGTTAGATATTGAATCTTTAAAGAAATCAGTAGAAAACAGTTGCATTCAGGCTAAAAAATTCTATCTTGACCATAAAGACACTTTAAAAATATTTAGGGATGAATTTATAGTAGGAAGTATAGAATATGATATAGCTGGAAGTATAGACAATCTTTTAATAAATAAAGATAGTGATACACTGGTACTAATTGATTATAAGACTAATAAAGAAATTAAATTTAATAGTTTTAATAATAAAAAGATGCTCTATCCAATAGACAATATAGAAGACTGCAATTATATTCATTATTCACTTCAATTAAATATTTATAAATACTTAATTGAGAATTATACCAGTATAAAAGTTAAAAATGTTTTTTTGGTATATTTTAATGAATTAGAAAAAGATTATCATAAATTTAAAGTTCTTAATTTAAAAAATGAAGCTATAAAGTTATTAGAAACAAGGAGGAAATAATATGAAATTGTATTTAGCAAGTACTTCAAAAATGAAGAGTGATATATTAAATAAAGTATGTTTAAATCATAGTTGTATTAGTATTGAAGGAGAAGAAATAAGTAAAGCAACAAATCCTGCAGAGTATACTATGGAATTAGCAAGGAATAAAGCCTATGAAGCTAGTAGAAAAGTAGAAACTGGTATTATTATAGGTCTAGATACAATCGTTTATAGAGATGGCTTAATAATTGAAAAACCAAAGAGTATTGAAGACGCTAGAAATAACTTATCTAAGTCTCAAAATAAAACTGTTCAAGTAATAACAGGAATAAGCATTATAGATATAGAAAAGGAAAAAGTAATAACAGATCACGCTATATCTAAAGTAACTTTAAAAGAAATAGATGAAATAGATATTGACTATTATATGAAATCAGAAAAATATGTTATGCATGCTTCAGGGTTTGTGTTAGAAAACACAGCTTCATGTTTTCTTGATAAAATTGAAGGAAGTTTCTATAATGTTTTAGGATGTCCCGTTGAAACAATTTATTATAATTTAAAAAAGTTAGGTTATCATTTAGAAGACTTTGAATAAATATATTAAAATTTATAAAAAA
>JAVWBB010000051.1:0-7564 GCA_036649735.1 Bacilli bacterium | reverse complement strand
ACTTATTTTTCTTTTTTTCCTATCAAAAAGGTTAACTCTTTAGTTAACCTTTATTTGTGTTATTAATTATAACATATCAATTATCAAATACGTCCTTTTAATATCTCTTCATCCCATATTTCTATATTAAGTTCTTTAGCTATTTTATATTTAGAGCCTGGATTATCACCAACAATAACAACATTTGTTTTTTTACTAACTGATTCGCTTACTTTTCCACCATTAAGTTCAATAATATCTTTTATATTTTCTCGCGAAAGAGATAAAGTTCCTGTAATTACAAATGTTTTATTAAAAAATAAGGGATTGTGTGCTATTTCTTTTCCTAAATAGGTCATATTAACGCCTAAATTTTTTAATTCTAAAATGACTTTTGTATTTTTTGCTTCTTTAAAATAAGAGATGATGCTTTCAGCAATAATTTCTCCAATATCATCGATATTTAATAAATTGTCTAATGTTGCATCTATTAAATTATCCATAGTCTTAAAATTAATAGCCAAAACTTTCGCTGTTTTTTCTCCAATATTAGGAATGCCTAATCCAAATATTAACTTTTCTAAAGAGTTTTTCTTACTATTTTCAATTCCCTTTAGCAAGTTGTTAATTGATTTTTCTCCATATCCTTCTAGCGTCATTAACTCTTCTTTATGTTTTTCAATGGTATAAATATCAACAAAATTATTAATAAATCCTAAATTATTAAAATCTTCAATAATTTTTTCTCCTAAGCCATCAATATTCATGGCTTTTCGGCTAACAAAATGAATTAAAGCTTCTTGAATTCTAGCCGGACATGAATTATTACTACAATAATGATCAACTTGTCCTTCTTTTTTTATTAACTTACTGTTACAAATAGGACAATTATTAATCATTTTAAAATCTAACTCATTTCCAGTTCTTCTTTCTAATTTAACTTCTATAACTGCTGGAATTACATCTCCGGCTTTTTTAATAACAACATAGTCATTAATTTTAAGTCCTTTTTCTAAAACAAAGTTTTCATTGTGAAGTGTTGCTCTTCTAATAGTAGAACCGGCAACATAAACCGGATTAATTACCGCATTAGGAGTAATTTTCCCTGTTCTTCCAACGGTAAATATAATATCATTTAATTTTGTAATTGCTTCTTCTGCAGGAAACTTATACGCCGTTGCCCACTTTGGACTTTTTGCCGTAAATCCTAATTGTTTTTGTAAAGCAATACTGTTTACTTTTATAACAACCCCATCAATATCGTATATTAAATTCTCTCTTATTTTAGCAATATTTTCTGTAAAAGCAATTACATCATTAATATTATCAACTAATTTAGATAAATCATTTACTTTAAAACCCAATTCTTTCATAAACTCTAATGTTTCATAATGTGTTTTTAAATTATAATCTTCTGGATTGGGCAAATGATAAATGAAACTATCTAAATTTCTTTTAGCCGCAATTTTAGAATCTAACTGTCTAATTGAACCAGCCGCAGCATTTCTCGTATTTTGAAATGGCTCTTCATTGTTTAAAATTCTTTCTTTATTTAATTTAACAAAAGATTTTTTGGGCATATATATTTCCCCACGAACTTCAATATCGATATCTTTTGTCAAAGTAAGGGGAATACTTTTAATTGTCTTAACATTATTAGTAATATCTTCACCAATAACTGAATCTCCTCTTGTTGCCCCTCTAACTAGTTTACCATTTTCATATGTTAAAGAAACTCCTAAACCATCTATTTTTACTTCACAAACATAACTAGGATTTATTCCTTCTTTTTTAATTTTGTTGTCAAAGTTAATTATTTCTTCACTATTAAATACATTTCCTAATGAAAGCATCGGTATTTTATGTTCAACTTTTTTAAAGCCTTCTAAAATAATACCCCCTGCTCTTTGCGTAGGTGAATCATCCTTTTTATATTCTGGATACTCTTCTTCTAATTTAATTAATTCATTTATTAAATCATCATATTCTTTATCTGTAATAGTTGGTTTATCCAATGTATGATAATCATAATTAGCCTTGTTAATAACTTTAACTAATTCTTCAATCCTTTTTATAACCATCTTATCCCCCTATTTAATAGTGTTTAAATATTCTTTAAAATCTTTGCTTAATTCTTCATTCAAAAGAGCAAAATCAACAGTTGCTTTTAAATATCCTAGTTTACTACCAGTATCATAATAAGTTCCATCAAATTTACAAGCATAAAATGGCTCTTTTTTCATTAATATGGCCATTGCATCTGTAAATTGATATTCCCCATTGGCCCCACTACTTAAATTTTCTAAAATAGGAAATATATTACTTGAAACAATATATCTGCCTAATCCAGCTAAATTAGATGGTGCCTCTTCTATTTTAGGCTTTTCAACTAATTTATTTATTTTATATTCTGAATTAATATCAACAATTCCATATTTATATGTATCTTCATGTCTAACTTCTTGAACACCAATTATATTTGCCATCTTTTCTTCATGTAAATTAATCAACTGTTTTAAAACTGGAACATTTTTACTATACATTAAATCATCACCATATAAAACTGCAAAACTATCATTACCAACAAATTCTTTAGCTAATTTTATTGCATGTCCACTACCCATCGGCTCACCCTGTCTTATAAAATATATTTTAATGTTTTTATAAATATCTTTGACCTTATTTAAAACTTCTAATTTAGGCCCACTCCCGATTCTTTTTTCTAATTCATAATTATCATCAAAGTAATCTTCTAGCGTTTTCTTATTTCCACTAGTAATAAATAGTATTTCCTTAATCCCACTATTAATACATTCAGAAACTATAAAATGAATTGTTGGCGTGTCAATAATTGGTAACATCTCCTTAGGAATTGATTTTGTAATAGGCAAAAACCTTGTTCCCATTCCCGCTACTGGTATAACTGCTTTTGTAATTTTCATTTAAATCCTCCTTAACATTTTATGATTTTTTAATAATTTTCTAACACCAACTGTGTTATTAAACATAACCGTAAATAATGTATCTGATGCCTCAATAATCTTTCCTTTTCCAAATATATCATGATATACATTATCATCTACTTTTAAATCACTATTATCATTTGTAAACATATCTTCTTTAGATACTAACTCTTTGTTTATATCTTTTTTAATAATATCAATATAATCCTCTGGTATCTCTTTAATAAATCTACTTGGTAAATAATTTTGAGTTTTTCCAAATATTAATCTTTGCCTTGTATTAAGCAAATATAATTTAATTTTAGCTCTTGTCATCGCTACATACATAAGTCGTCTTTCTTCTTCTAATTCTCCTCCATCCCTTAAAGAATTAATATGTGGGAAAATTCCCTCTTCAAGTCCGATTACAAAAACATAATCAAACTCTAATCCTTTTACAGAATGAACTGTCATTAATGATACTCTATTATTATCTTGCTTATAATCTGTTATATCAGATACTAAACTAATCTCCATTAAAAAATCTTCTAAAGAAATGGAACCATCTCTTGCCTCAAATTCTTTTGAAATAGATTTAAATTCTTCTAAGTTTTCCAATCTTATATCCGCATCCAAAGTCTTTTCATTAACTAATTCTTGCTTTAAACCAGATAATTCTAAAACATTATCGATTAATGTTGTAAGGGAAGCATCTTTGCTTATTTCAATTAACTTCTCGATTATCTTTTTAAACTCTAATTCTTTACCACTACTAATTGCTTCATACATGCTTATATTTTCGTGATCTGATTTTTCAATTAAATTACCAATTGTCCTTATACCAATTCCTCTTTTAGGCGAATTAATAACTCTTGTTAAACTAATATTATCTTTAGTATTGTGAATAAGTCTTAAATAAGAAATTAAATCTTTTATTTCACGACGTCCATAAAAATAAAAACTTCCAACTACTTTATAAGGGATATTGCTTTTTAAAAATTCTTCTTCAACAATTCTAGACTGAGCATTAGTACGATAAAGTACTGCAATATTTTCTAATGCCACGTGTTTATCAATTAAGTTATTGACTTCTAAAATAACATTGCGTGCTTCTTCCTTTTCGTCATAACTTCTCGTATACGTGATTAATTCCCCTTCACCTTTATCAGACCATAAATTTTTATCTTTTCTTTGCTTATTATTTTCTATCAATTTATTAGAAGCCTTTAAAATGTTATTCGTTGAACGATAGTTTTGCTCTAATAAAATAGTTTTAGTATTTTTGAAATACTTTTCGAAATTTAAAATGTTTTTAAAATTTGCTCCACGAAAACCAAATATAGCTTGATCATTATCACCTACTACACAAATATTTTGATATTTACTAGCAATTAATTTTGTAAAAGTAAATTGAGCGTGATTGGTATCTTGGTATTCATCAATTAAAATATATTTAAATCTTTCTTGATAATAATCTAACACTTCTTTATTTTCTAAAAATAGTTTAATCGGCAAAATAAGTAAATCATCAAAATCAACGGCATTATTTTTAAAAAGAATTTCATCGTATTTCTTATATATTTTAACAACTAACTTTTCAAATTCATCACCAGCATATTTTTCATAATTTAAATAATTTATTAATTCATTTTTACAACTGCTTATTTTATATCTAATAGCTTTGGGACTAAATTTACTTATATCAACATTTAAATCTTTGCATATTTTTTTGACTAAAGTAAGTGAATCATCACTATCCATTATAACAAAATTAGAATCATAACCTAAATATTTAGCATTTTCTTTTAATATTTTAACTCCAAACGAATGAAAAGTTGATACTTGAATATTATTAGTTAAAGATCCAACTAAATTATAAAGACGACTTTTCATTTCACAAGCTGCTTTATTAGTAAAAGTAATCGCCAAAATATTTTTTGGATTGACATTTTTTTCTTCAATTAAATATGCAATTCTTGTTGTTAATACCTTTGTCTTCCCACTACCCGCACCAGCTAAAACTAAAAGAGGCCCTTCTGTTTTTTTTACCGCTTCTATTTGTTCTTTATTTAATCCATCTAACATAACTTCCTCTTTTCTATTTTGTATTTATATTTTGCTTTAAAGTAACTAAACCTTTCATAAATTCCATTTCAATCATTGAAGGATACAAATATCGTTCTTTTATACCCAACAACATATTATCTTTGTCCATTTTAGTAAAATCTAATTCGAATTGTCCAAAACAAATATCATTATTTTTAGCATATACAAATTCCCTTAAAAACTCTCTAATCGACCTTCCATTTCCTTCTCTAAACGGATGAATAACGATTAACGAATTATAAATATCTCCTAATAAAAAAGCATATTCACCAGCTGATGAAACTTCTTTAATTCGTGAATTTAAATCTGCTAATGATTCTTCTAAACTCTTTTTAATAAAATCTAATTCTAAAAAATTATCCCCATTTTTAGATAGTTCTGTTTCCCTAAATAATCCCGCAAACGGATATATTTCATCAAATAAAAATTTATGAATATAAAGTAAATGATTCGTATCAAATTCACCTTTTATAGGACTTAAAAACAACTGTACCAATTTTTTTAATACAATTATTTTTTCTTGTCTTAACAATTCATCTTTGTCAGTTATATTTAATTTGTTTTTTAATATATTAGTATTTTCAATTAGATAAGGGTCTTTTTCCATAAGTTGGCTCCTTTACCAAATAATAATCTTTAATCACTTCTTGTTCTAGTCGTAATAAAGAAATATCATCAGTTGACAATTCTTCAAAATCCATATTAGCATTTGCCTGCTCAATTGCGTGCTTAATTAAATTATTTACTTCATACATATTTTTACTGCCTTCCATACCTTTTCTACCTATATATATTATATCTTAATAACAAAAATTAAGGAACAAAAACTTAGCAAAAAGGAAAAAAGAAATAGATTCTTATTAAATATTAATTTATATCAAACTATAGTTATCATTTTTATAAATAGTCTTTTTAAGCACATTAAACTTTTCGTATCATAAAATAATATGAAAATATGAAGGAGGAATATATTTTGAAAAATGTTTTTATCTCAGTAATTACGGCTTTGTTATTACTTGCTATAGCATCTACTGTCCTATTTAATCTTAACAAAAAAGAAAGTGATTTAACTAAAATAAAAGTGGCAGAAGTAGCACATACAGTTTTTTATGCCCCTCAATATGCCGCCATTAGTGAAGGTTTCTTTGAAGATGAAGGTTTAGATATTGAATTAATTTTAACCCCGGGTGCAGATAAAGTTATGGCTGCTGTTTTATCTGGCGATGTTCAAATTGGATTTTCTGGGAGTGAAGCAACTATTTATGTTTACAATGGTGGCGAAAAAGATTACGTTAAAACTTTTGCTCAATTAACTAAAAAAGATGGTAGTTTTATTGTTTCTAGAAAAAAAATAGATAATTTTACATTAGACATGATGAAAAATAAATATGTCATTGGAGGAAGACTTGCTGGTATGCCTGAAATGACCTTTGAATGGGCTTTAAGAAGTGCCGGTATTAACCCTAGAACTGATTTAACAATTGATACATCCGTTGCATTCCCCGCTATGGCAGGTGCTTTTATTGGAGGAACAGGAGACTTCGTAACTTTGTTTGAACCACAAGCAACACAACTAGAAAAACAGGGTTTTGGTTATGTTGTTGCCTCTGTTGGTGAACTAGGAGGAATTGTTCCTTATACAAGTTATAATGCTAAAAGTAGTTATATTGAAAAAAATAAAGATATAATTGAAAAATTTGAAAAAGCAATTACAAAAGGACTAGCATTTGTTAAAAATAATAATAATAAAGTTATCGCCCAATCAATTATTAAATTTTTCCCTGATACATCAATGGATGATTTAGTTAAAGTAATAACTAGATATAAGGAAAATGATGTGTGGGCTGATACTACTAATTTTTCAAAAGAATCATTTGACCACTTACAAAATATCATGATATCTGCTGAAGCCCTAACTAAAAAAGTAGATTATAATAAATTAATCTACAAAGTTAAGTAATGAATTATCTCTTAAAAATAGAGAATTTAAAAAAAGTTTATCATGATATAAACGGTGAAATATTAGCTTTAGATAACATTAATTTAGAAGTAAAAGATAAAGAGTTTATTTCAATTGTTGGTCCCTCAGGATGTGGTAAAAGTACCTTACTGTCAATTTTAAATAATTTAGAAAATAAGTCTAGTGGTAAAATAACTTACAGTAAAGATAATATAAAATTTGGCTATATGCTTCAAAAAGATTCATTATTTCCTTGGCTAAATGTTTTAGATAATTGCTTATTAGGTTTAAAAATTAGTAAAAGTTTAAATAAAAAAACTAAGGATTTTGTCATTAACTTATTAAATACTTATGGATTAAAAGACTTTATATATAAATATCCATCTTCATTATCTGGTGGGATGAAACAAAGAGTAGCTTTAATTAGAACCCTGGCG
Organism: Bacilli bacterium; assembly: GCA_036649735.1. GTDB lineage: Bacteria > Bacillota_I > Bacilli_A > RF39 > UBA660 > JAVWBB01. Next base: position 140 of record JAVWBB010000051.1, on the reverse strand, counting down.
ATTAATCCCGATATACTTTTATTAGACGAACCATTTTCAGCTTTGGACTATCAATCGAGACTCATTTTATCAGATGATGTTTATAATATTATTAAAAAAGAAGGAAAAACTGCAATTATGGTGACTCATGATTTAGCCGA
>JAVWBB010000050.1:0-7596 GCA_036649735.1 Bacilli bacterium | reverse complement strand
CTTAAATCTGCATTTCTTAAATCTGCATTTCTTAAAATAGCACAACTTAAATCTGCATAAGGCTTTATTTCATATCCATTAACTTTCATCTTAAAATCCTCCTATATAAACTCTTTAATCCATTTTACTCCTTCTACATGAATTTCATTTAAAACTCTCGCCACATATTCTATATTGTTTTTTTCATATACTATATATTTAACTCTGTCATTTACCTTTTTAATCTTATGTATCTTATACTCACTTAACTTATCCTTGTCGTTCAATTCCTTTAACTCTAAGCTACTTAGTAAGAACTTTTGCATATTTATATGTCCACCTTATTTTATTTTTCTATATCCTATTATAGCAGTATTTCCATTACAATCTTTAAATAAGAAATCGCCATTTTTATAATTCTTAAATCCTAATCCTAATAAATAATCCCTAGCAGACATTATATCTTCAAATACCTCAATAATATTGCTAACTTTAACTATGAATGATTCTTTATTCATAATTTACTCCTCCTTAGTTTTATTGTACCACCTAAGTGATACTTACATATACTCTATGTTGATTAACATAGAGTATATTTGTTAATATATCTTAATTATAATTCAATTTGTATTCAATGTCAATCATTTACTTTAAATTATATTTTTAATTCTTTATAAATTTTTAATAATGTGGTCTGTGTTGATAGTGTTGTAATTTCTGTTATATTGTTTATTGTAAGTAAATATCTATAATTATCATTAAAATTTAAGGCACACACTTTAATGTTATCATTTATATTTATACTATCGAATTCATTTAAACTTGTAATCTTATCACAAATCTCTTCTTTTTTCTTTAAATTTGATTCATCTCTGCTATTGTATAACTCAATTTCATACTTTCCTACATTTTCACTTCCCAATATATAATTAATCATACATTTCTCACTACAAAACAATAATTCCTCCTCATCATAACCATCTTCGTCATAGATTATTTCCAAGTATGAATGTGCAATATTTTTATTCTTAAACTTCTTATTACACGTATTACAACTTAAACCACCATAATGTACATCAATTATCTTTTTATTCATATTTAATACCTCCATTTTATTTTTAATATACTTAAATTATATCACCGTTCATATGATATGTCAATTAAAATTTTGATACAATTTAAGTATATTAATATTAATTTTATATTTGTTTGCAAAGTATTTTACATCTAGTTAAATATGTTTGTTTATTATGATTAAATTCACTATGTTCTTTTATAGTTCCCTTTATATTTATTGTAGTATTTATATCTTCTTCGCATAATATATCACATTTAGAGCCACTTGATTTCCATATTACTATATTGCCATTATCGTCTTGGAAATTATGATAAAAAGTAGCACCATAGTGTCCATCATACACTCTACAAGATACATATTTAAGCTCTAACTCAACTTTATCTCCTACATTACCTATATATTCAGTAGTATTAGCATTCTTCATTATTTTTTTCTCAGTTTGTTTTTTATATAATATTGGCACATACACTAGAAAACCTATAAGTTTAGGATTTATATATTCATTATTTAATAAAGATTTTATATTAGTTATAAAGTCATTATTTTCATCTAATTCTTTTACCAATTCTATCATATCTTTAATTTTATTATCTTCTATTTTCATAGCTATTTCATACTCTTCTTTATAATTTTTATGTTTTTCTATCATTAATTCAACTTCTATTTTAGTGCTAAAATCACCGTCCGATTTAACATACCCTCTACTACTTATTGAGTGTAAAGCACATTTTAAAACTTCTTCAACTTTATAATAAGTATAGTCTTTAAATCCACATTCTACAAAATCATTATCACTTAGGCTATTAAATTCTTCAAAGAACTTTGCTATTGACTCTGCATTTTTATGACCTATAAAGTCAATTAAACATGTTTTACCGACTGTTTTATATTCTCCATTATCGTGTTGTAAAATATAATAGTTATTTCTTCTTCTTTTTGTGTTGCAGTGTTGACAAGTAGTAGGATTCTTAAATTCGTAAGGTACTTTTTCTGTATCACTACCACAAACTAAAAACGAATCTCCAACATTTCTAGTTAACTTAGCTACAAAGTTCCAACCGTTTATTTTAATTTCATTAGTCTGATTTATTTCTACTATATTATATTGTAAATAAGCTTTTACTTCTTTGTTATATGTATGTTCAATCCCTTTTATCTCAATAGTTATATTATCCAATCCTAATTTTTTAGCTTTTTTATTCAACTTGATAACTTTCTCTTCAAACTTTTTCATATTACCTTCATATATTCTAACTTCCATTTTTAATTCCTCCCTATGTTTCTTATTTGTTACTATACTTAAATAATATCATAGTGTTTATTGTATGTCAACAACTATTTTAATTATTTATATAAATTATTATAAGGGTCAAAAGACCCTTTATAATGTAAGTATAGTTTTGTATTAAAATGGAGAACCTATATTTAATTCAGTTGGAGAATAATCTTGCATACAATTAGATATTTCTACTTTAAAAACATCATATTCTGCTATAACATCAGAAAATTCTATTGAAAATTCTATATTACCATTAGTTGTTTTTCTAGCCCATCCATTTTTTATTATAATATTGTCAAAATTTTTATTTGGAACAAACTTTCTATAAGTTTTACCTTCCTTAGCCATTCTTCGCCCTAAGTTTCTTTTTTCTAAAAACATCATTAAGTTAGTGCTTCTTAATTTGGGTAAGTTTAATTTTTCTCCTATTAACTTAGAAATCTCAGTTGCATTTAAAAATATTTTATTTCTCTCATTTAACAATATACCTTCTTCTGCAACGTTTTTTCCTTCATCAAATCCTTCTGTAAATCCAACTTTCCACCCTCTTCTATGAAAGTCGGTTTTACTTCATCTATTTTAATATCCACTAGTTGCTTATGTGCATTAACTACGTCAAGAGGGTCTTTGCTAAATAATTGTAATTGTAGTGATTGTTCAACGGATAATAAATTTTCATTTTTACCTATAACTTCTTTCATTGCAAAATAATTTCTTCTTAATTGTTTTCTTATTTCTTTAGCTTTATCCGTTCTCATAAACCCTACTAATAACATATAGCCTTGTTCACTCAATAAGTATATGTGTTTAGATATAGAAATATCTCTATTCGAAAATCCTAATTTATCCAACGGTGATTGTAAAGAACCGTTGCCTTTTAAGTCTAATATATCTATTCCTAATTCAAACTCTTCGAAATTATTGTTTATTAATTTATTAATATCTTTTAACTCTATGTCATGTATTTCTGCAATTGTTTTAGCTAATATAACTTTCTGCTCAACGCCGAATCCTCCATACAAGTTTGGCATTTCTTTTCCCATAAATTCAATCACTCCACTAACTTCTACGTTTTTCATTCTTAGTATCTCCATTTCATTTTTTATTTGTTTATACTTGTATTATATAAATATATTTATTTTAAGTCAATCAATTTTAAAAATAAATAAAAAAAATACCGTAGAAATAAAATGTCATAAACACTTTACTTTCTACGGTATCAAATCGTTTTTCAAATTTAAATTTATAGTATAATTTATATTACATTATAAATATATATATATATATATAATTACTTACCTCTAAATTGATAGTCACAAGTTACTATATCCTTCCTACATAATTTATACAAAGTTACAATACCTTGTTTTGTTATAAACATTTTTTCACTTTTATTTTTTGTCATTATTTTAAAATTATTGTCGTCTAAATTTAATGGAAAATTCTTATTAGTAAGTAGTCCATTATCTCTGCATACTTGATATATATGATTGATTCCAATTCTTCTAGGGAATATGCCTAATGAATTAAATATATCTGAACACTCTTTTGTTGTTATGAAATCAGAACTCATTTTTGATAATATGGACTCTTCTTCATTATAACATTTATTGTCTAACGATTTATTATCATCAGATTTTATGTTGGAGTTTTCTGTTAAAAATTTTGACAATATATTATTCTGCTCAGATATACTACTTACGATTTGAGTTAAGTTATTTATTGTTTTCATTAATTCGTTTATATCTACATCAACTTCTTTTTTATCTGTGTTATTTTCGATTGAAATTCTATTCAACCTTAAATTTTTTAATATTTGTTTGACTTGTTTTTTAAACCGTTTTGCAATGGGCTTTCTACTTTGCATTAACACTTCATATAATCCATCTTCTGTTAGAAAATTATATTCATTATTGTTTGTAAGTAGCCCTAAAGATTGTTTAGGTCTTATTTTTACTTGTTCGTCTTCATCTACATTCTTTAACATCATAGTTATATTTGAATGTTCTATCCAATTTGACACGTCTTTTGCAAGGAATAGTGGCTCTTCTATTGTGCCATATACCTTAAATTCTCTTCCTAACACTTCTTGTTCGTTTATTATACTTAACTCTCTCATTTCATTCTCCTTATTTGTTTTTAATATATTTTTATTACTTATTAATATTATATGACTATTCTTATTCTAAGTCAAGACATAATAAAAATATATTAAAAACAGAATCGTCATAAATATATGTTTTTTCATAATCTTAATTCATAATTGAATTTTATTTTTACCATATAAACAAAAAAAACACCAACTATGAAGTTGGCATTAATCTTGTATTTTATAATATTTCTTATAGAATTTTACTCCATGTTTCCTAATCTCTTCTACATCTACTAGCTTAGAATATTCGTCTTCTTCTATGAATCCATTATACTTTTTAATATAATGTTGTCTATTACACCAATTTATTTTTACATCATCTACACTATCCATTATAACTGCGAATACTAAACCTATTCTTTCAGTTTTATACACTACCAAACAGCTTAATCTATTCTTTCTCTTATTACCATAGCTTATACTTTTATATTCAAATTTCATGTTTGTACCTCCCTATTTATTAATATGCTTTAATTATATATGTATTCATATACATTGTCAACTAAAATATTGACTATATTAAATAAAAAAAAGCTATCTATACACTTTAATATATAGATAGCTAATTCGTTTTTATTATTTATTTTTCTCGTTTTCTAATTTAAGTTCTGAATAAAATGTTTCCAATGAATAGCTTTCAACATATTCCTCTTCATATTTTAGATTAATTGTTAACTCGTTTAATTTTGTTGATAACTCAGTTAAATTTTCTGATGTTATATGCGAACTCATATCATTAAGCAAACCTCTTATCTCCTTTTTTAATTCAATTAATTTATTATTTGGATTATATACAGAGTTACTAAATTTAACACCTTTAAATTTTGTGTCATAGCTTTCCATAACACGTTTATCGTATTTATCTATTTCATAATACATTTCGCTTAACCCTATTAAATCCTTATGGATATATAATTTATAAGTTACCTCATCATAACAACTTTCACATTTAACCACATAGGCTTGAACTTTTTCAAAATTAACTTTTATTTTTCTCGTAACGTTAAAATCTAATTCAATCTCATCACAATCAATAAAGAAACCATATTTTCTACTAGTTATAATACCATTGTTATCATATATTATAAAAGAACTTAATTTATACTCTTTACCCTTCATCTCAATGTGTAAAGGCTTGTACCAACTTTCTTTTTTGTATAATATTGTTTTTTCTTCCATTTTATAACTCCTCCTATAGACTTGTATTTTTTATTCAATAAATCATATTTCAGATTTATTTTACAGATGCTATACTATATAACATATATTATATAGTATAGTACATATATAGTTTTATATTTAAAGTATATCCAACACTTCATATAAATTGTTTAATTTATTTAACAATGAATTTTTATTAAGCCTTTTGCTTCCATTTATAAACTCGATTATTTCCTCAACTTCTTTAACTGCATCTAAAATCGAATTTCTATAGCATAAGTTATCGTCCGAATATACATCAATTTCTTCCTTTAAGTCTTCTATTCTCTGACTATTATCTTCTTTATTCGACTCTAAAAATTTAAACACTTCTTCTGATACCACATCCTCTAAATCATCTATAGAATTTATGAATTTTTCTTCTTCCATTAAATACATAATATAACTCCTCCTATATAACCACTTTTTTTATTTAATAAATCGTATTTCAGATTTATTTTACATGTACTGATTAAAGTACTATACTAGGAAATAAATTAATATTCCCTAGTAACATTGTTGCTATACTATCTTTATATCTTTTATTCTAGCTACACTTATCTTATTTTCATAGTGACATTCAAATTCCCATCCAAAATTATTAACATAACCTTGTTCTTTTAAATGATTTATAGCACCGTCTAAGCTAATGTAACCTTCTCTGCTTACACAACCATCGTATTCTATAACATATATATAATTATTCATTTTAATTCCTCCTATTTGTTAATATACTTAAATTATAGTACTATCACTATATAAAGTCAAGTATTATTTCCATATAATTCTAGCATTTTAATATAAAATTTAACGCATCTATAGTACGATTAAATAAAACAATTTCTTTTACTTCACAAACATTTCCATTATGATTTACGATGCACACTTTAATATGATTATTGTTATCATATATAAGCATAGTATTGCCCCTTGTTTTTAACTTAATAGATTTACCATCCAAGCTTTTGAAATCAATTTTTGTTGATATTAAAGCGTTACATAGTTCATTAAATTTTTTACTCATATTTCAACCTCCAAATAGTTTAAATGTTTTGTTAAAATCAATTCAATATTCAATTTTAACTTACAGACGTGACAATACAATAATTATCAACGTAAATATACTATGCAATACATAATATCGTATTGCATAGTATATATGATATTATCTAAATAAACTGCCTATTTCACCATAATTATCAACCAAATCCTTAAAATATAACCTAAATCCACATACATTTACATACTCACCTTTACTAGTTTCATAAATCTTTGTAGGATAATAGGTATTTTTATACGATATACGTCCATTTATAATTCTATTAAATGTAAATACATATCTTCCATCTTCTATGCCACAAAATATTATAACCGAACTTATAACACCTATCTTGTTTATATTCATAATATGACCTTGATATCCCTTTATTTCTTCCATAGTTTATTCCTCCTAAAATATTTTATTAAATCTAATTCTATTTTCAGATTTAATTTACATGTACTTATATGTAGTACTTGTACTATTATCAATATTAAAATTGACAATAGTACAAACATTGTATTTAATACATTTCTATTATGAAATCAATTAAATTTTCAATTGTATCAAAAACTATTTCATTTTCTCTTCCATTAACATAGTTAAATTCAAGTATTTTCACACTTATATTATTTTCATTTTTTAAATAATTGTCCTCATACGATATGTTAATAGTAACCATACACTTATCACACTCAGATGTATATATACTATTAAGTTTAAACATTTTCATTTCATCGCTTACAGAGTATTTAAATTCATAATTAAGGTCGCTTAAAATCATACCTTTCATTTCTATCATTATAAAGTTTATTTTTTCATCTATCTTTTTTAATTCTATTATATCCATTTTATAACCCTCCTATATA
>JAVWBB010000049.1:0-7720 GCA_036649735.1 Bacilli bacterium | reverse complement strand
TTTATTAATGGTACAACTATTGTCTTTTCATCTCCATCAGAAATATATTTATTATTTTCTAAATTCTTAAAAACATAAGTAATATCAAAGTCTTTTCCATTATTATCCCAAGCTCTTATTCTTTTTAAAAAAGTATAGTCAAAATATGTATCAAATGGGCTATATTCACTATCCCATCCAACTCTTAATGTTGTAGTTGTATTATACTTATAATCATTAATATTGCCCTCTAAAACACTATTAAAATTAGGATGAGATTTCTTATATGGTGAACCAAAAGGAAGGGCTACTATTTTAACATAATCTTTTAAATAATCATCTAATATCTTATACATTCCCCCTACTTGTCTATTTGTTTCTTCTTTTGTAATTTTACTAATATCAGGATGGGTTAAAGTATGATTTCCTATATCATAATTATTTTTAATTAACCACTTAATAATATCTTTATTATATTCTTTTTGATTAAATAAACTACTGTTTAAAAAGAAAGTAGCCGTTACATTATAATCAGGATATTTCTTTTTAAAGGATTCTAGTATCCCAACTGCACAGTTAGGATCTATTTCTAAATTACCTTTATCATCTTTTTTTAATACTTTCATATTATTTTCTTTACCATCATCAAAGGTTAAAACAATTGGACTTTTACCTAAAGGTATATTTATTTTCTTATTTACATAATCTTTTAAACTAATCATTCGATAATTATTTTTATAATAAAATTCTAAATCATTTATAAATGCTTCTGTTGTTCTATTATATCCATCTTTATCGACATTACCCCCTGTAAAATTTGTTTCACTATTTTTTTTATTAACGATACCATGATACATCATAATCGGAACTTTACCTAATTCATTTATATGATTATCTTTATAAAAAGTTAAAGGAGTTTTACCTAAAGATATAATTACTTTTAATTTATTATCTTTAAGTTCATGTGAAATAGCTTTTCCTTCAATTACTTCTTTTGAATAAATCTTTTCAACTGTTAATTTTAATTTTTTATCTTTAGCGTATTTTTCTATTTCTTCAATTGATGCATTATCAAAATCAATTGTTTTATTATCTTTTATATTTAAAACAAAATATACAGAACCTCCAATTATTAATAATATAATTATTGTTATAATTACTTTTTTCATATTCCTCCTAAATAATCTCTACTAAAACTAATTTTTTATCTTTATGAATAAATATTAAACTAGTTTTATCTTTATATTTTAAATCTTTTACATATTTAATACTACACTCTACTTTAAATGCTTTTAAATCTTCTAAAAATTTAATTGTTTCTACTTTATCAATTACAACATCACTAACTATAGGTAATTCTTGTACACGATCATGATATATATCACTTTCTACATATTTATATAATGTTTCACTAGCTTTTAATTTAAAATTACTAATAATACTTTCTTCTAAAAACATTTCTCCACCAATATCAGTATTATCTATTTTGTTATCTAAAGTATAAAAATCCATTATAAACATTTTACTAATTAATTTGACATATTTTTCTTCATTAACTTCTTTATTATCTAATTCTTTTTTTAATTCTTTTTTTAATTCTTTAAATAAATCTTTATATATTTTAGAATCATTATCTTTTAATTTATAATTATAGTCTTTTATTTCATTAATAATTAACGGGGTATTAGTTTTAGTTTCTTTTTTATTTAATAAAAAGTAACCTCCTATTATGATGCTTATTAAAATAAAAATTATTATTAAACTTATTATAATTATTTTATTTCTTTTCTTCATTAATTATCCTTTCATATTCTTTCATTATACTTGTTTGGTCTTTTCTAATTAAATCATAAACAATAATAGAGTTTGATACTTTTAATAGTCTATTCGCATATATTTTAAAGTTATCAATATAATCGTTATCGATAGTACTATTTTTTAAGGCAAAGTATTCATCTTTTTGATTATTATAATATACTTTATTAGTTACAAAACTACCATTAGGAAAGACTACTACATTATCACTTTTAATATTAAAGATATCGTTTCCTAATTGATATTTATTATAAAAGTTAAACATATTTCCTAAGGTTGGCATTATATCATACATTCCCATAGTGTCATTTATTTCTTTACTAATTGGTTCATCATCATTATAAATAATAAATGGAACTTTTTTATTTAATTCATATTCATAATCTAAAAATTCTTTATATCTAGGATCTTTTTCATCAAAAATACTATTTGTTTCATAGTTATAATTATAAAAATAGTTATATTCTTTAATTGGAAGTCTAGCATCATGATCGCCATATAAAACTAAAACGGTATTTTTAAGTAAACCATTATTTCTTAAATCGTCAATAAATTGTCCTAAGGCTTGATCGGCATAATGAACGGATTTAAAATAGTTACCTAGTTTAGTATTTTCCATAAAGGGATAACTTACACCATTTACTTTTAAATCAACTGGGTATTCACCATAACTTTCTATACTACTAAATGGAGTATGATTTGACAACATTATCATTGTTCCATAAAATGGTGAGTTTTTTTCTTTTATTTCTTGTAAGTATGGAATAGATTGTTTAAAGAATGACTTATCAGATAACCCTAAACCAATTTGATCATTCATCTCATATTTGTTTTTTCCATAAAATTTATCATATCCTAAATTTTTATGCATTACATTGCGATTCCAAAATGTTGCGTTATTAGCGTGCATTGCAAAATTATAATAACCTTTTTGTTTTAGAAGTTCAGGCATGGAAACGTATTTACGATCAAAATAACTGACAAAAACTGTCCCATTATTTGATGGCATCAAAGATGTATTTAATGTAAATTCTGTATCACTACTTGTTCCTACACTTACTTGTGAATAAAAATTCGTAAAATTCATTCCAGCTTTAGCTATTTTATTTAAATTAGGTGTTAATTCTACATCATTAAATTTTAAACCCATTGTAAAATATTGCATACTTTCTAAATGAATAGTAATTATATTTTTTCCTTCATAAATATTCGTATAGTCATTTTTTATTTTAGGTTTTTCTTCTTTAAAGTAATCTTTAAAAATTAGCATTGCTTTATCTTGTCCAAAAAATGTATTTATTTTAGGCAAAACACTTTGAACAATATCATTAACGTGATATGTGTAAATTCCAAACTTCATTACGACAAATTCTCTATTCCATTGATTTCCAAAACGTCCAATTTCCATTCCTGTTAAAGAAATAACAAATAATAATAACCCTACAAGAGAACCCATTAATGTTTCTTTTACTCTTTTTTTACCTGTTTCTCTTTTCTCAGTTTGTTTATAATAATCTATTTTAACTAAACGCGTATGTATAAAAATTAAAATAATCGGACTAATTAAATAAACTAAATCTTTTAACTGAAAAACATTTTCGGCTAATCCATCTTTTACATCTGCTAAAAATCTAGCCGTAGAAAGAAGGGAAATAGATGAAAATGATGAGTAAAAAGTAAAATAAACAGAATTTAAGACACAAATAAAAGTAAAAAAGATATTCCAACCTAAATAATAATAAATCCTTTTCTTTGGTTTAAATAAATAGCCAAAAGCTCCAATAATAGACGCGACAACTAAATCTGCTAAAAATGGTTTAAAACTAATAAAAGCTCCACTTACACCTAAAGTAAATAAGCGAAGTAAAAACCCAATTAAAACAGATAAAATTAAAAAACTACAAAATAAAATATTTTCTAATATATATTTTTTAATATTTACTTGTAATTTATTCAAAAAGTTTTTCCCTTTATTAATCCATTTTTTTATATTTTTTTGCATCTTTTACTCCTTTATATAAAGAAATTAATCCTTCATACACTAATGACATTTTAATATCATCTAATTTAATTAAATCATAAGGTTTTACAATTCCTTTTCGGGCTTTATAAACCTTAACTTTTTTATCTGATAAAACTTTAAAAATAAATTCACTGCAATAATATTTTTTATTTCTTTTTAATTTAATATTAAAAGCAGCGAATAATAATCCAATAAAGTTATAACCATTGTTATCTTGTTTAATAAGCTTAATACTCTTTTTAATAAATTTAAATTGTTTATTTGTGACTTCTAATTCATATATAGCCATCTTACTATTTTTCTTTATTTTATATAATCCATCATGGATATTTTCTTCTTTAAATACTCCGATTATTGGATTCCTTGGATATTTTCTTCCAAATGAATACATTTTATCATAAGTATCATCTAGCGATAAAGAAGCATGTGAGTATTCTTGTTTAGTAAATTTTTTAATTAATGCAGAAAGAAGTGTGCCCGTATATGTTAAAACAATATATACTTTTTTCATTCTTTTTCCCCAGCATTATTTAAAGCCATTCCAAACACAAATAAATAGGCTAATATATAAACCCATATTAATAATATCAAAATATTAGAAATACTTCCATAAAATATATCATAATGAACAAAAAATTCTACATAAGTTGAATATATTTCTGTTACTAAAACCCATGTAATTGATGTAAATAAAGCTCCTGTTGTTGTTGATTTACTTAATATCTTTTTATCGGGGGCAATTGTGTATAATAATTTAATACCAATATAAATCATTAAAAAAGATAAAGGATATTTTAAAATACTGTAAACAGATATTATTAAATGCGCTATCTTTTTACCTGATGCATTAAAGACACTAATTAAAAGTTTTAAGATACTATCACCAAAAGCCGGCACTAATAGGACAAAGACTAAAAGTCCTACTAAAATAAAAGTCATTAAAATTGCCTTTATTCTTCTTTTTAAATAATCAGAATCTTCAATATCTTCAATTCTATTAGCGGCTAATATCATAGAATGTGTTCCATTAGACGCTAATAAAAAGGAAGTAGCAAAGAAAACAATCATACTAAAATCTACCCCTTTACCTGAAATAATAGGGATAATTAAATTAGCCGTTGACTTTGGAAATGAATCAATAATTAATTCTTTAACGTTTTCCATTGAAATAGAAAACATAAATCCAAAACTACCAATAAGGGCGATTAGAGGAATAATTGAAAGGACAAAGAAAAAGGCTAATTGCCCCGGTAAGATTCGCATTGCCGGTAATTTAATTGTCTTTATTACTTTATTTAAAAATTTCTTAAATTTCTTAGACATTTTCTTATCTCCTTATTATTTTATTGCTTCTTTATTTGTTCGCATATCTAAAGTTGCTTCATTAATTGCATCATCAAGTGTTTTAATAGAATCAGTAATCATACTATACCCAATAGATGCTCCAAAACCATATGGTAATTCTTTAAATGTTTTTGATAAACTATTAAGATATGTACTAACTTGCTTATCACTATATCCAACTAAGTAAATTAAAAATTCATTTCCTGAAGTTCTTATTATTTCACTGTTTTCTAATTGTGTATTTAACAAAATAGACGCCGCACTAACAATTAATTCATCACCTTTTTCATGCCCATAATTATCATTAACATAAGTAACATTATTTAAATCAGCAATAATAACTGCTTGAGGATAAACTGTAGTTTCTCCCCATTTAGGCATATTTAAATTTAAATAGTTTCTGTTTTTTAAAGAAGTTAACATATCTGTATATTTTTGCCTTTCATCTTTCTTTATATCTTTTACTTTTTTCTTGTTTTCATACAATTTATATAATATAAAAATAATTATTAATGGCAATAATACCATTGCTAAGATAATTATATATAAACGATTAAAACTATTACCTGAAAAAATTGATTTATTAATATTTAATAGTCCCACATTACGATATCTTAAATAAGAATTAGAATTTATAATATAATTAAAGATATTATAAAAGTCACTTAACTTATCATTTACCATAAATTTATAATCATTTGTTATATAATCACTATATAATAATTCATAGTTTTTAAATTTACTATTTCTATAATATGAATATATTTCTTTATCTATCACAATTAATCCATCATTTTTAGTTAATTTATTTATATTATTTACTTCACTAATACTTGTTTTAGAATTATTTTTAAAGTAATTAGTTACACTACTATTACTTAAAGTAGTAATTTTATGATCTTTTAAACTCTCAAAAGAATTAATCGTATATAAATCAGATAATTTACCCAAAACAGCATATTCTTCTTTAAATGTTGAATTAGTGGCTTTAAAACCATTAGCAAAATCATCATAATAATCAAAGTAAATATCGACTTTTTTATCATTAATAGCTTTTTTTAAACTAGCTATATTATTATATTTCTTAAATGTAAATTCAATATTGGTAAGTCTTGATACTCTATTAATATATTCTGCAGCAATTCCCACTATTTTACCATTCTTTTTAACTTCATAAGGAGCATTTTCTACATATCCATAGACATAACTTCGCGATACTAAATCAGCACTTACTTTATCGTTTATATTATTACTTTTAATGTAAAAACTAAACATTTCTTTGTTTAATTCATCTACATAATAATTATCTTTCCAATTATTAAATATCTTTTTAACAATATTAGTAAGTTGATTGTTATTATCATTTAATTCTAAAACTATTTTTTTACTCATTTCATTAAAAATATAATTAGTAAAATATTCTTTATTAGATAAAGTATTTCCTAAATACATAATATTAGGTATAACTATCATATCAACATCATCATTATTTAAGCCGTTGGTTAAAGTAGTTATATCACTATAAGTTTTATAATCAACATTAGCAGCAGTTTTTAAGTAATAACTTATTTCCCCAACATCTTGTGTTAATATTCCTAATTTTTTATTGCTAAACTCTTTAATTGTATTCATTTTTTCTAGTTTTTTACTAATTGCTATATACGCATCTGTTCCTAGTAATATATCATTATCATTTAATACTTTATCATTATCTAGTATTTTAAATGTATATTTAGAACTAGATTCTTCTAATTTAGAATAAGGAATAATATTGTAATCTATATTTGTTGCTTTTTTTAAATAATTAGCAAACGTATACATTACTCCTTCACCATTATATCCATATAAAGGATAATCTTTAACAACGGAAAAATTAACAGTTTGATTTTTGTTTTTATCTAACCATTTTTTTTGTGCGATTGTTAAACTAGTTTCTTTATCTTCTAAATTATAATAACCTAGTAATCCTAAAAATATAATTAATGAAATGCTTACAACTGCAATTATTATTTTATTTCTTGTCTTCATTTGTGGTTACTCCTCTATCTTTTGACCAAGTAAAATCATTACTACTGCGGTGTCTATACCCAATAATAGGGAAATTATTTAGTTTTAAATCTTTTTTACTAATAAATAATTGAATATCGTAGTATTTTAATTGTGGAGTATTAAAATATAACAATACTTTTTCACTTAGTTTCTTAGCATTTTCTATTGTTGTTATATCAGATACAGTAATATGGATATTTACTGTTTTACCACTTACTTTAGTTATAACTTTTGTTACATAGTCTAATTCTTTTAAAGAACTTTTTAAACTATCTAATTTTGTTTCTTTTATTTTAACTTTATCGATACCATCTAAACGATTACCATATTGTGGACTTCTAACATCCGGAAAAATCAATTTAGTTACTTGAAATCCTACGATAACAACAAAGATAAACATTACTATTACTAAGACCATAAATTTATTTTTTTTAATAAATTTCATTCAATTCCACCTCGATTTTAATTATATAATAAATTATTTATTTTAGCAATTAACTAATATAAAAA